>CAYLJT010000066.1:0-16446 GCA_964383995.1 uncultured Polyangiaceae bacterium | reverse complement strand
GGTAGAACAGGTTCATGACGTCGGGGTCGGCCTTCTCGCACTCGTCGAGGAGCACCACCGTGTACGGGCGCTGGCGCACCGCCTCGGTGAGCATGCCGCCCTCGCCGTAGCCGACGTAGCCGGGGGGTGAGCCGATGAGCCGGGAGACCGTGTGCTTCTCCTGGAACTCGCTCATGTTGATGGTGACCATCATGCGCTCGCCGCCGTACAAGAGGTCGGCGATGGTGAGCGCTGTCTCGGTCTTTCCGACGCCGCTCGGGCCCACCAAAATGAACACGCCTTGGGGGGTGCTCGTGGGCTTCAAGCCGGCGCGCGCCGCACGCAGCTCCTTGGCGATCTGCTCGATCGCGCCGTCCTGCCCCTTGATACGGCGCTTCAGGCGGTCTTCGAGCTCGATCATGGTGCGCACGTCGTCCTGCACCATTTTGCCCACCGGGATGCCGGTCCACGCGGCCACCACGGTGGCGACCATCGCTTCATCGACGTCCGGTCGAATCAGCGGCACTTCGCCCTGCGACTTGTCGAGATCATCGAGGGCCGCCACCACCTCGGCGCGGGCCGCGTCGCGCTCTTCGTCGGTCTTGGCTTCGGCGAGCTTCTTGCGAAGCTCGAGCACGCGCTTCGTGCCCTCGGTCTCCTTTTCGTACGCCTCTTTGATGCTAGCGAGCTTCTCTTCGGCCTTCGCGATCTTCGCGCGCAGCTCTTCGACGTGCTCGCTGTCGACCTTCACGCCCGCGGTGTGATCGCGCTCCAGCGCTTCGAGCTCGCGCTTGAGGTTGATGATGTCGACCTCGGCGTCCTCGACGGCGGCGGGCTTTTGTTGCAGCGAGACCTTCACGCGCGCGGCGCAGGTGTCGAGCAAGTCCACGGCTTTGTCGGGGAGCTGCCGGCCCGTGATGTAACGCGCCGAGAGGCGCACCGCGGCGGTGACGGCCTCGTCCTGGATGATCACGCCGTGGGACTCTTCGAACTTCGAGCGCAGGCCGCGGAGCATCGTCGTGGCGACGGCCTCGCTCGGCTCGTCGACCTTGACGGGCTGAAAACGGCGGGCAAGAGCCGCGTCTTTTTCGAAGTACTTTTTGTACTCGCTCCAGGTGGTCGCAGCGATCGTGCGCAGCTCGCCGCGGGCCAACGCGGGCTTGAGCAAGTTGGCCGCGTCACCGCCGCCCTGGGAGCCGCCCGCGCCGATCATGGTGTGAGCTTCGTCGATGAACAAAATGATCGGCTTGGCCGAGCCCTTCACCTCGGAAATGACTTGTTTCACGCGGTTTTCGAACTCGCCTTTGACCCCCGCGCCGGCCTGCAACAGGCCCATGTCGAGGCCCAAAAGCTCCACGCCTTCGAGCAGCGGCGGCACCTCGTTGTTGACGATCATCAGCGCCAGCCCCTCGGCTAGCGCGGTCTTACCGACGCCCGCCTCACCGACGATGATCGGGTTGTTCTTGCGACGGCGCGCGAGGATATCGATCATCTGCCGAATCTCGCGCTCGCGACCGAAGATGGGATCGATCTGCCCGGCCCGCGCGCGGCCCGTGTAGTCCACGCAGAACTTGGCAAGGGCCGAGTCACCGCCCCGCGCACCTGGCGCGCCGGCAGGCCCGGCGGCCCCCGCACCGCCCCCGCCACCCGCGGCGCTAGCGTTACTTTCCCCTTCTTCCTTCGAGCCCGCGATCATCTTCGCGAGCTTGCCCTTCAATTCGTCGGTCGAGACGCCTTCCAGGGCGTCGGGCACGCGGCTGTTGAAGCCGCTCGCCAGGTAGTAGGTCGGGTCTTGCGCGAAACGAAGGAACAGAACGCCGCTCCGCAGCTTGGTGTAGCCGTATTCGGCCGAGCCAATCAGCCAGCCGTGCTCGAGCAGCTCCAAAAAGCGCTTGTCGAACCGAGGTCGGCCGTCGTTGCCATTTCTGAGCTTTTCGATGTCGCCTTGCAGGGCGGCCTGGAGCACCGACGGATTGATGCCGAGGTTCATGGTCACGAAGGCCATGTCGCTCTGGGCGTCGGTGAGCAGCGAGAGCAAAAAGTGCTCGACGGTGACCTCGTAGTTTCGCGCGTTGACCGCGTGACCGAGGGCCGTTTGGAGGCCGTTTCTGCAAACGCTTGTGAGTCGTTCGATGAGCGTTTTGGGTTCGAGGAGCGCCATGGCGCGCATGGTACCCATCCCCGTGTCCCGGCATGCTTTTTTTTCGCCGCAGTTGACAAGGCCCCGGCCGCCGCGTTCGCATGCAGCGCAGCATGAGCAACGACGACGACCTCAAAAAACGCTTCGAAATGTTCGACAAAGATGGCGACGGACGCATCACCGCGGACGAAGTTCGCGCCATCTTGAAACAGCTCGGCGACGAGCTGAGCGATGACGAGGTCAACGAAGTGATCCGCGAGGCCGACACCGACGGCGACGGCACCATCAGCTTCGAAGAGTTCGCCGCGGCGATGGGCTGAGGCTTTGTCATCACGGGGCGGCACGCTCCGCCCCGCCCCCCAAAAACGCGGTTTTGGGGGGTCCCCACCCCACGCGGGTCGCTCCGTTTCACTCCGCTCCTTCGGAGGCTTGGTGTTTCACACCAGCCTGCCAGCGAGCTCACCACGATGCGCCGCGCGGCTCGGCCTTCGATTGAAGGCCGAGCCCCCGGGCTCCCCCCCGTCCCCTCCCTGGTTTTGCCTGCTTTTTCGACGGACCCCGTTTCCCACCGTGTCGTGCGAAGAGCAGTACGTCCGCGCCCCTCCGCGCCTGACGAACTTTTTTTACGCTCGACCGAAGAAGCAACGGGCCGTGCAGGCCTTGACGGCGTCCGCGTCGTCGGCGACTTTTTCCCCGGGGATTTGCGGCGATTTTGCTTGGTCGACGGCTTGCTTCGGGGAACGACGATGCGCTCTTCACTGCGATTCGCCCTGGTCTCTCTCCTCGCCGGCATCGGCCTCCCTGCGTGCAGCGACGACAGCACCGCAACGACGACCAGCGCCACGTCGTCCACGTCGGGCGGCGGGGGTGCCGGCGGCCAAGGGGGGCAAGGTCCCGACTGCCCGGACGGCACGCACGTCAGCGGAAACGACTGCGAGGCCCTCTTCGATGGCTTCGAACAAGCGCCCGGCCTGCTCGAAGCGCGGGATCACCACGTCACCTTCGCGAAGGAGACGGCGTTCGGGACCTTCCTGTACGTCGCGGCGGGCGTTCAGGACAACAGCCTCCTCTTGCGAACCGTGGAGCGCGCACCCATCAACGCCGACGGCACCCTCGGCGCATGGCAAGCTCTGCCCGACCTTCCAAGCTCCGCTCCGGGCGCGGGCGTCGCCCTGGTGGACAACACCGTGCTCATCATCGGCGGCCTGCGCGCGTTCAAACCTTCCACCAAGGTCATGGTCGCCGACATCCAGGACAACGGCGATCTGACCCAGGTCGGCGACGGACCCGACCTTACCGTTTCGCGCTTCCACCTGACCGCGGTCAGCCATGGTAAGACGGTCTACGTGATCGGCGGCCTTACCGGCGATGGCAAGGACAACACCCCCTCCGTGGAGCGCGCCGAGGTGGGCGACCTCGGCGTCGGTGCGTTCTCCGAGACGACGCCCCTACCCGCCAAGCGCAGCCACCACGCGGCGGTCGTGATCGACGATACGATCTACGTGCTAGGCGGGCTCACGGGGGATCCGGCGGGTCAGAACGAAGGCTACTCCGACGTCTTGCGCTCCGTCCTTGGCGCCGATGGCACGCCGGGACCTTGGGAGCACGCGGGCGACCTTCCCTACAACCTGGCGACGCACGCGGCGTTCGCGCACGCCGGCAAGCTGTACGTGCTCGGTGGCGTCCAGGAGGACACCCAGGACGCCGACGCCCTGCTCGCGGCGCCCCTCCTGGATGACGGGACCCTGGGTAGCTTCGAGCTGGTCGGAAACCTTCCCATGGAGCGGGCCCACGATCACCAGACTCCGCTCGTCAACGGCGTATTTTACTCCATCGGCGGCGCCCACCACCACATCTCCCAGAGCGAAGCTTACCGCGGCATCTTTCATTGACGTGCGGGCGGGGTAAGACCCGACGAAGCTCGGCTATCGCGAAAATCCTGGGCTCGTCCAAGGGCAGGAGCGGCGCTCGTGCCCGTCGCACCCCTTGCCAGGGCCCGCGTGCCGTGATGAGCTTGCCGCGATGAAGCCAAGTGAGAGGCTCGCTCGCGAACGCATGAGTGTCCCGCTGCTGGTCGTGCTGACCATCATTACCTTGGGCTTTTATTCACCCATCTGGTTTTGGCAGCGCAGCGGATTCTTCACGAAGGCCGGGCGCGTGAAATTTCCGCTGGGCTTGGTCTATGTCCTCGCGGCGGTCGAGGCCCTCGGCCTGTTCGTCACGGTGGGAACGCTGTTGGGTGGCGCCAGCGCCGAGGCCGAGCTGGGCAGCAACCTGATCACGATCATCTCCGGTATCTGTTCGCTCATCCTCGCCTTCCGCGGCCGCGACGCCATCGTCGCCTACTGCTCGCGCATCGGGCGCCCCCGGCGGATGTCGGGCGCCGGCACGTTTTTCTTCAACATCTACTACCTCCAGTACCACATCAACCGCGCCGCCGAAGACGCGGAGCGCAAGTTCGGGTCTGAGCACGGCGTCGATCCTTCGGTCTTCGACTGACCTCGCGTCGCTCACCGAAGGCCCTCGCTCGCTGCAAAATATTCGCTCTTCCCTTGGTTTTTTCGACATTTTCATGGCCCGCGCTGGGGTGTAAGCTCGTGCGTCGATGAAGCCCCTCCGTTTCAGCGACCCTGACCTCTTCGTCAACGGGACCCCCTACGACCTGCTCGCGAAGATGCGGCGGGAGCAGCCCATTTCGTGGCAATACGCCTCGCCGAGCCCCAAAGACGGCTACTGGCTGGTGATGCGCCACCGGGACATCAGCCACATCTCGAAGAGCACCACGATATTCCAGTCCCAACAGGGCACCCTCTTGGTCGACGCCCCGCCCATGCCGCTGCGCAAGGGCGCCTGGGGCATGGTGGCCAACCACCTGGGCGCGCAAGATCCGCCGGATCATACCTTCTTTCGAACCCTGGTCAGCCCCTCCTTCACGCCCCGCGTAATCGCGGGTCTGGAAACCAAGTTCAAGCGCGTCGCCACGGAGACGGTCAACGAGGTGATCGAGAAGGGCGCGTGCGACTTTGCCGAAGAGGTCGCCCTGCGCATGCCCGTGCGCGTGATGTTGGGGGAGATGCTCGGTCTGCCCGAAGAAGACTGGGCCACCATCGTCGCCTGGAGCAACACGCTGGTGGGCCCCGACGATCGCGAGTTCACCCCCAAGCCCGAGGCCGCCGTCGCCGCCCTGGAAGCCATGTATGCCTACGGCATTCGGCAGGTGCAAGATCGCCGGCAAAACCCGCGCGACGACCTGATCAGCGTGCTCGCCCACACGCGCACGCCCGACGGCGCGCCCCTGAGCGATCATGCCTTTTCGTTCTTCTGGTTTCCGCTCATCATCGGCGCCTTCGACACCACGGCGAGCAGCATGAGCGGAGGCGCCTTGGCCATCGTTCAGCACCCCGGCGAGTGGAAGAAGGTGGTCGACGATCCTTCCCTCATGAAAACTGCCATCGACGAGATCCTGCGCTGGGTCTCCCCCGTGCTCTACTTCCGGCGCACCGCCGCGCAAGACACGGAGGTCGCCGGACAACGCATCAAGAAGGGCGATCGCGTGGTCATGAGCTACCCTTCCGGAAATCGCGACGAAGAGGTGTTCGTCAACCCCGACGTGTTCGACGTCACGCGCTCTCCCAACCCCCACCTGGCCTTCGGCTTCGGCCCCCATTTCTGCCTGGGCGCGAAGATCGCCGAGGTGCAGGTGCGCGCCTTGTACGAAGAGCTGCGGCGGCGCATCCCGGTCATGGAGCAAGCGGGGCCCGTCACGCGCGTGCGCTCGGCCTGGATGAACCGCATCAAGAGCCTCCCGGTCACCTTCCCTCCCGGCCCCCGGGTGGCCGTCGAAGGTCCCTCCGAGGCGGCCACCTTCCTGTAAAATCGCTCGCGAACTCGCCACACGCATCGATTCGAGCCAAGCGATGCCCTAAGGTCTGCGCATGGATAACCTGACCGCCGCCCGCGCAGAGATGGCGATCTCCCTCGGTTTCCACATCGTCTTCGCGTGCATCGGCATGACCATGCCGTGGCTCATGGCCTTCGCCGAATGGCGCCACCTGCGCACGGGACGCAAGGTCTACCAAGACGTGGCAGAGGCCTGGGCGCGGGGCGTGGCGGTGTTCTTCGCGGTGGGCGCGGTGTCCGGGACCGTGCTCTCCTTCGAGCTAGGTCTTTTGTGGCCGGGCTTCATGAGACACGCGGGACCCATCATCGGCATGCCCTTCTCGTGGGAAGGTACCGCGTTCTTCATCGAGGCCATCGCCATCGGGCTCTTTTTGTACGGTCGCCACAAGCTGCCACCGCGCGTTCACTTTGCCTCCGGTCTGGTGGTGGGGATCTCGGGCGTGGCCTCGGGCATCCTGGTGGTGTCTGCCAACGCCTGGATGAACAGCCCCACGGGCTTCCGCTGGGTCGACGGCCAGGCGGTCGACATCGATCCCGTGGCCGCCATGTTCAACGACGCCTGGGCGAGCCAAGCCTTGCATATGACCCTGGCCGCGTTCGTGAGCACGTCCTTCGCGGTCGCCGGGGTGCATGCCTATCGCCTGCTCAAAAGCCCAGGCTGCGAGCTGCACCAAACGGCCCTGCGCATCGCCCTCGTCTTCGGCGCCGTCACGGCGCTGTTGCAGCCTCTCTCGGGGGATCTGAGCGCGAAAGACGTGGCCGCGCGGCAGCCCGTCAAGCTCGCCGCCATGGAGGCGCTGTACGAGACCCAAGCGGGCGCGCCGCTGCTTTTGGGAGGTATCCCCGACGATGACACGGAGCAAGTGCGCTACGGTGTGGAGATTCCAGGGGCCTTGAGCTTCATGCTCCACGAGGACTTCGGCGCGGAGGTAAAGGGTCTCGACGCGGTGCCGAAGGACGAGCGACCCAAGACCCTGGTGGTTCACCTGGCCTTCCAGGTGATGGTCGGGAGCGGCATGGCCCTCGCCGCCGTCGCCCTGCTGTTCGGGTGGCTGCGCTTGAAGAGGCAAGAAGCCCTCCGTTCGCGCTGGTTTCTCTGGGTGGTCGCGGCGACGACGCCGCTCGGCTTCCTGGCCGTCGAAGCCGGCTGGACGGTGACCGAGGTGGGTCGCCAGCCCTGGATCATCTACGGCGTGCTGCGCACGAAGGACGCCGTCACGCCCATGCCTGGCATGGTCTGGCCGCTGATTGGCATGTTTGTCGTGTATGGCCTGCTGACCCTCGTCACCAGCCTCGTGCTACGCAGGCTGATTCTCCAGGCCGAGACCGCAACGAGCGCGGAGGCCGACCATGGCTGATCTCGTGCTCCTGGTCATCGTGGTGGCGGCTACCTTGTACGCGGTGCTCGGCGGCGCCGACTTTGGCGTCGGTGTGATCGAGGCCTTTGTCGGAGACAAAGAGAGCCACACGATCGACGTGGCCATGGCGCCCGTTTGGGAGGCCAACCACGTCTGGCTGGTGCTCATCGTGGTGTTGACCTTCGTGGGTTTTCCTGAGGTTTATGCGGTCTCCACGACCTACCTGCACATCCCGCTGGTGCTCGCCTTGCTAGGCATCGTGGCCCGCGGGACGGCCTTCACGTTCCGTCATTACGACCCGAGACCCGGCGCCTTGGGCGATGTCTATACGGTCCTGTTTCGGGTAAGTAGCATGCTGACACCGCTCTTCCTGGGGGTCACGGCGGCGGCGTTGGTCGAGGGAGATCTGACCCGCGCCGATGGTAAGACCTTCTACGAAGCCTACGTCGCCCCCTGGAACACGCCGTTTTGCTACACAACGGGCCTCTTCGTGGTCGCGCTCTTCACGTTCCAAGGCGCGGCCTTGCTGGCGGCCGAAACGGCAGGCAAGGTCGGCCCCCTGCCCTACATCCGCGTCACACGCTACGCGCACTTCGCGGCCTTCGTGTGCGGCGCGCTGACCCTGGGCACCGCCTACACGCAACAGAGCCCCTGGCTGGACGGCCTGCTCGCGAGCCCCACCGCCCTGGCATGCATGGGCCTGGCGACCCTGCTCGTGCCCGCCGTCGCGCTGGCCTTCCGACGCGGAAAACCGTGGCTCTTGCGCGGGGCGATGGCGGCACAGGTGGCGAGCATCGTGGTGGGCTTCTTCGCCGCGCAGTTCCCGGTGCTGGTGCGCTTGCAGCCCGAAAACCTTACCGTCCAATCGGCGGCGGCGCCCGACGCCACCCTGCGCGCCTTGCTGGTGGCCGTGGGTGTGGGCCTTTTGCTGATCGTCCCCGCGATGATCTACCTCGTCGTGATCCACAAGCGGCCGCAGGCCGGCGGGTAGGTCGTCGCCGACCCGTGCCCCCTTGCGCGCTCACCGCACGCTTTCGACGGTCCCCCCCGCGAGCTCCCCCCTTGACGGCGCGCCATGACACGCGTGTGATCGGGCGCAGCTGTCTTCGCTTTGTACCATGAACCGAACACCCATCCTCTTCGCGGCCCTGCTCCTCCCTCTCCTGGCCTGCGGCAACGACGATGCCCCGGCGTCGACCTCTTCGGTTAGTAGCACCGCCAGCTCGAGCAGCGGAACGGGGGGCTCCGGCGCAGGGGGCTCGGGAGGTGGCGCCGAACGCCCGCCTCCCACCGCCGACTTCGCGCGCGACATCCTCTCGACCGAGCTCGCGCTCAACCTCAAGACCTTGGAAGGTTCAGCGTCGATCGCCCTCGCCCCGGCGGCCAGCAAGGGCGCCTCGTTCGAGATCGGCGATCTGACCATCCACGCCGTCTACGACGACGTCGGGCCTCTCCAGTTCGACGCCCACGATGGCACGTTGGACGTCGGCGTCCCCGAAGGAGCGGACCCCACGGCCCTGCGCATCGACTACACCTTCCAACCCCACAGCGACTTCGATGGCTGGATGCCCTCTTCGGGGGTGACCTTCCTCTGGCCCTACTTCTGCGGCAACCTCTTCCCTTGCAAGTCGGACCCGGCCGACGGGCTCACCTTCAAGCTGGCCATCGACGGCGTGCCCTCCGCCTCCACGGCCGTATTTCCCGCCAGCATCGACGCCCCAGCACCGTCTTACATGCCCGCCGTCGCCGTCGGTCAATACACCGAGGTCGACCTCGGCACCACCGCCCAGGGCACCGCAGTGAGCGTGTTCTACCTTCCCGGCGGCGACGCCGACGCCCTCGCTGGCACGCAACACCTCGTGGAGGTGGTCGACTTCTACGAGACCACCTACGGCGCGTACAGCTTCGGTCCCAAGATGGCCAGTGTCTCGGTCAACTGGGGTCCGGGCGATTTCGGCGGCATGGAGCACCATCCCTATTTCCACGTCGGCTCGGAGTCCATGAGCGGCGAGGAGGTGCACGCCCACGAGGCCGCGCACGGTTGGTTCGGCGACGGGGTGCGCATCGGCTGTTGGGAAGATTTCGTGCTCTCCGAGGGCACGGTCACGTACATGGCGGCCCACGCCCTGGAGAAGCTCGGGGTGGACGTCTGGCCCGCCTACGCGTGCGACCTGAAATACGCTTGCACCCAAGAGAACACCGTGGCGCTCCCCGCCACGTGCGGCACAATCGATATCTTGAACGACCCCTTGTGGTCCCTCGTGCCCTACCAAAAAGGCGCCTACTTCTACCGCGAAGTTGCCCAGGTCATCGGGGAAGACGTGCTCGATCAAGTGCTGTCCGCCTTCTACCAGGCGCACGTCGGCAAGACAGGGCACATGACCGACATGCTGAGCGCCATCGAGGCCGCGGCGGCGCCGGGCGACCTTGCCGCCGTCCAGGCCCTGGAGCAAACCTGGCTTCGCGACCTGACCTGCCCCGTCGACGTCCAGACCCTCTGCCCCTGAGGAGCACCATGTCCACCTTGCACGTCTCCGCGTTCGCCCTCGTTTCGCCGTTCTGTGCGGGCCTCGCGCTGCTCTCCGGCTGCGGCTCCGACGTCAACCTGGTCGACCCCGCGACGACCTCGGGCGCCGGTGGTGCCGGAGGTGCCGGGTCGACGAGCAGCGAGGTGTCTGCGACATCCAGCTCCGCAACCACGTCGAGCACGACGGGCAGCGGCGGCGGGTCGTATTGCCCCGGGCTCGTCGTCTCGGGAGAGAACGGGCTCCTGGTGACCGGGACGTCGAACCCGATCGCGCTCCTGGAAGGCAGCGCGGATGGGCAGACCTCCGTGCTCGCCTACTCCGACGGCGGCGCCCTGCGGCTGCTCACGTTCGCCCCCTGGAACCAGTGGCCTGAGGTCTTGCCCCCGGCCCAAGCTGCGCTGTCTGCCCAAGGAGGATTTTCGTTCGGCCTCTCCGGCGCCCCGAGCGGTTTGCTCGGCGGAGTCTTCTTGGAGCCGGCCCCGGGAGGCTCCGACCTGGTCGTCGCGCCGACCATCGACCCCTTCGCGCCCGGTTCCGCCGAGCGCTTCCCGATCCCGATAGGTCAACGCGCGCTCTGCGCCAGCGCGAGGGAAGACGAGACGGGGCGGCAGGTGCTCGTGGCCTTCGAGGAGCAGCTCGTGGACCCATCCGGGGCAACGAGCTTCTCGACCCGCCATGCCGTCTCCACGCCCCCGAACGGGTTTACCATTGGGGACACCGACGGCTGCAGTTTTGGTCTGGAATGGGCCTCCGCCTTCCCTGTCGAAGCCGGGTTCCGCCTGGTCACCTTGGGCGCGCCGACCAGCGACGGCTGCCCTTCGGCCGGCTACGCCACGGCCATCCGCGCCATTCAGCTCTACACGTCGGGCGAGACGGGCGTCCTATCCTACCTCGATCGCGGCTTCCCGATCGACCAAGCGGCCCTCGCGCCGAACGACGAGGGCGCGCTGATTGTGCACACCGCGATCATGAATACCTTGACGCCCATCTGGCTCATCGATTGGCACGAAGCCTCGGGCACGTTTGGTGAGCCGGTGATCTTGTCCGCGCCGCAGTTTCAGGGCTGGGGCCCGCTCGCGGCGGCGCGCGTGGGGCCCGTCACCGCGGTGGCCTACGTCGAAATGCCAGACCCGAGCACCGGCCGTCCGCGCCTGGGGCTCGATATTGTCTCGGACAAAAAGTCAACCGCCCACCTGGACATCGAGGCGTCGAGCTCCATCGACAACCTCGCCCTGCTCGGCTCTCCGTACGGCACCGCGCTCGTCGTCGCCTACTCCACCTCCGACGGCGAAGTGCGCGTCCTCAAGGTGGACTGCGTAGGCGCCCTCTGAGCTAGTACGTCGATTCCGTTGAAGTGATGGGTGAGTACAAACAGCGTGGAATCGACGTACTAGCTTGGCGCTCAGTTCCAGCAGTTGGCGGGCTGATCGCTGATGCGCACCCAGAACCGATGCTGCAGCGTGTGGCTGGCATCGGTGTCGTTGTACAGATCGTTGATGTTGCCGTAGGAGGTCCACGACCAACCTCCGTTGCCGTCGTGGAACTCGGCCATCTGCCAGCCTGCCCCGAACTGCCCTGCACAGAACGCGTCGGCAGCGGCTTGCGAGGTGAGCTGGGTGCCCTGAATCGGGCGAGTGATTCCGATGTTTCCGGCGGCCCAGCCGTTGTAGAACGAACCGGAGAAGCCGTTGCTGGCGGAGGTGTCCTTGTGGATGCAGAGAATCGGGCGGTACAGGTTGCAGTTGGTGTCCCCCACGTACGCGTCGCAGCTCTCGCTGGGGGTCACCGAGTGGTCATGGCAGCTCACCGTATCCTGCCCCTTCGTGCCATCGTGACCGATCTTGACCCAGGTCATGCCGCAGGCGATGCTTGGACTGGAGCAACCGGCCGAAAGCGCCTCTTCTGCCGCGCCGACGCCCTCGTCCGCGAGGCCTACCTCATCGTCCGTCGGACCCGTACCCTCGACCCCTTCGGTCGTGCAGGCCGCAAATGAAAGCAGCCCCAGCAATACAAGAACAGCAACCCCTCGATCGCGAACAACAGAGGACATGAACAGCTCCCTTCGAGCGCAGCGATCGTGCGGCGCTCGCCCTGGAATTGCAGGCTCCATGGCTTTTCTGTCACAATTTCTCCCTCCTATTTCAGTTTCCGTTTTCGAGGACCAAAGAGCCGTGTAGCCTTGTCTTCGTGCGACCCCAGCTCCAAAGCTTCGCCTTTTCTCTCGTCTTGTTTTGCACCTCCTGCGCCGAGCCGCCCGCGCCCGGCCCCGTCACCGGTGCCGCCCCGCCTTCCGGTCTCGCGTCGGGCCCCTCGGCCTCTGCGTCGCCCACCACCGCCGCGACCGCGCCCGCCTCGACAGCAACGCCGGTCGAAAGCCCTAAGCCGGGCGTGGCGCCCGCCCGCGTCGAGACGCGCTCTTTCTCCTCCGCCAGCCTCGGCGTCTCGAAATCTTACCTCGTCTACCTTCCCAAGGGCTACGACGACTCCAGCGCGCGTTTTCCGGTCGTGGTTCTGCTGCATGGCCTCTCCGGCAACGAGACCAACTGGACGAAGTACGGCGGCCTGGTGGAGGCCGCGAACGCGATTGACCCCGGCGTCATCGTGGTCATGCCCGACGGCGACGACGGCTTCTACGTCAACGGGGTAGGTCCCGTATCCTACGAAGCTTGCCTGGCCAAAAAGCCCCCTTGGGATCCGAGCGAGTCGCCTACCACCTACTGCGTCAAGACGCCCCGCTACGACGACTACATCACGGTCGACCTGCTCCGCGACGTCGACACCAGCTTCCGGACCTTGCCCGCACGTGCGTCGCGCGCCATCGCGGGGCTGTCCATGGGGGGTTTTGGCGCCACCGAGCTTGCCTTCCGTCACCCCGACCTGTTCGCCGCGGCGGCCAGCCTGAGCGGCATGGTCAGCCTGCGCTACGGCGGCCCCCACCCCTTCGCCGGCAGCGCGGTCACCGCCACGCCCGCCTCGTTCGGCAGCCAATACCCCGCCAAATTTCGCGATCACGTGAAAGGCATCTTCGGCGCCTCCGCCGACAACTGGGCCGCCCACGACCCGACGGCGTTGGTCGACAAGCTGCCCCCGGACGGCCTTGCCATCTACCTGGAATGCGGCGACAAAGACGACTACGGCTTTCAAGATCACGCCGCGCACCTGCACGCCCTGCTCGAAGCGCGTGGCATCCCCCACGAGCACCACGTCGTGCCAGGCAAGCACACCTGGTCGGTCTGGAAGCCCGGGATCGCGCGAGCCCTGCCTTACCTGTCCGCACGCCTCAAGCGCTGAGCTTCATTTCACGGTCTGCGACAGCTTGCAGCCGACCTGCACACCAGCCTTGCAGGCGCGGTCGAACAGCGCCTTGGCGCGCGCGGCGTCTTTGGGGACACCTCGACCGTCGCGGGCCAGAAGACCGAGCCCCACGCAGCCCAGCGCGCTCTTGTCGTTGCACGCTTTTTCGTAGTAGCCCGCCGCCTTGGAGGTCTCTTTCTTGTCCGCCAAGACGATGCCCATGTCGTTGCAGCCCATGGGCTCACCGGCCGTGCATGCCTTTTCGAACAGCTCCTCCGCCGCCTTGCTGTCCTTGGCGACGCCAAGCCCCTGGTAAGACATCTCTCCACCGGCGACGCACGACGCCGCCTCGCCGCCTTCGCAGGCCTTCAGGAAAGCGGCCAACGCCGCGGCCCCGTCGTCCGAGACCTTTCCTGCCGCGAGCCCCGCGCGCAAGAGACCTCCGAGGCCCGTGCAGCCCTTCGGATCACCGCCTTCGCATTGCTTCTTGCAGGTGTCCAGATCGGCGCAGTCCGCCCGCACCGGAGCCACGCCGCGCGTTGTGGTGGGCGTCCGCGCGACGACCTTCGGGAGCACCTCCGCCTTCTTGGGCACGCAGCCCTTTTCGATGTCGGCGATCATGCCTTCAGCGCATTTCACGTCCGCCTTGACAGCCACGCACTGCCCACCATCCCAGGCGGTTCCCGGGTTGCAGGTGGGCGTCTCGACGCGCGCCGCACCGAGCGGGACGACCTCGATACGCAGAGCAGCGCCGCAGCCGCTCGGCGGCTTTTCGTCGCTGTCGGTGGCCTTGCCACACTGACCTTGATCGCCATCACGATTCAAGACCTCTTGTTTCGAGGAGGCCTTGCCCCCACCACCAAAGCCCGCGACGCTGACGTCCGCCCCCGCCTCAAGCGAACTGCCGGCGGCCAGCTCGAACGCGCCGACCGTCAACGCCGTCACCACATGGGTAGCCCCCGCGCATTCCCCGTCGAGCTCATCGAGGCGCGGCGCGGCGTTGGGCGTATCCCACTGCCCCACAATCGTCATGGCCACTTCCAGGGAGCCGGACTTCGCGAGCTGACCCTCCAACTTCGCCGCGTACACAGGCACGTTGGCGTAGAGCTCCACGGCGTCGCGCAAGACCACCCGGTCGGTCTTGGGGGTGATGCCCACATAGCCGTAGGTAGCGGCCTTTTTCGGAGCGCAACGACGCAAGACCTCCAGGCGGCAACCGTCGGCGTGCACAACGACCAGACCGCGCCGCGCGCTGGCCTCGATTTCGGCACGCTCGGTGGAAGGCCAGTCGACGATCAGCGGCCGACTCTGGGAGCCCACGCTGGCGCACACCGGAGCGGCCCCTTGGGTGAGCGGATTCTTGGGGGGAGCCGCCGGCTCCGCGAGCTCTGGAGAAGCCGCTCCGCAGCCGACGATCGCGAACGCTGACGCCAACGCAAACAGGACAGGCAGCCGCAACATGACGACGAGGCTACTCCGGGCGACAGGCCATGTCGCGAAGAAAATTGACCCAGACAATCGGCTGTTGGGGACCATGGGTTTTCCAACCTGGGAAGGATGCTAGGTACGAAACGAGGCCGCGCCGACCCCGAACGCTCGACACGCCGGTGCGCATCCCGGACGGGTGCTCGGGGGCGGACCCCCATGACGCCATCTGCCAAAAGGGACCGCTTTTGCGAGCCCTGCCGAAGGGGGGTGTCCATTTGAGGGTGTCCATGTTTTGTCCGAAAAAAAATGGACACCCCCTAAACAGGGCAAATCTTCGAATTTAGGGGGTCAAAATGCCGGGCACGGGATTCGCTGAAGGGGTCGGCATGCAAGCTACCGCGCTCACCGTTTCGCTGACTGGCCTCGAAGCTCACATGATCCGCGTCGAAGTGGACTCTTCCCGCGGCCTGCCGGGTCTGCAGTTGGTGGGGCTCGCCGACGCCAGCGTGCGCGAAGCGAAGGTCCGCGTGCGGGCGGCCCTCACGCAAATTGGCGTCCACCTGGACGATCTTGCCATTACGGTCAACATGGCCCCGGCGGACCTGCGAAAGAGCGGTGGCGGCTTCGACCTGGCCATCGCCGTGGCGACCCTGGCCGCGGTCGGCAGCGTGCCCGCGGAGAGGCTCGACGACGTGGTGCTGCTCGGCGAGCTCTCGCTCACCGGATCGATCCGACCCACGCGCGGCGTGTTGCCCGCACTGCTCGGGGCCGCCGCGCAGGGCGCGAAGCGGGCCATCGTCGCCCGCGGAAATGGCGGCGAGGCTGCCGCGGTGCCGGCCCTTCAGGTCTTGACGGCCCACCACCTCGACGAGGTGCGGCAGCACCTGATGGGCGAAAGGCCCCTCGCCCCCGCCGTCGCCTCGACGCCCGCGCCCCTACCATCTTACCATCCCTTCGATCTGGCCGACGTGCGCGGTCAACGTGGCGCGCGGCGGGCCCTCGAGATCGCAGCTGCCGGGCATCACAACCTCCTTTTCCTGGGACCTCCAGGCAGTGGCAAGACCATGCTCGCGCAGCGCATGCCGACCATCATGGTGCCGCTCACCCCCGAGGAGGCCCTGGAGGTGACGGCCATCCACTCGGTCGCGGGCCTGCTGGTGCCGGAGCAAGGCCTGGCCAGCGAACGACCTTACCGCTCTCCCCACCACACGGTCAGCGCCGCGGCGTTGGTAGGTGGCGGCGATCCGGTGCGCCCGGGCGAGGTCTCCCTTGCCCACCACGGTTGCCTGTTTTTGGACGAGCTGTGCGAGCTGCGCCGCCCTGTCCTCGAGACCCTGCGCCAACCCTTGGAAGACGGCGTGGTGTCCATCTGCCGCGCACGAGTACGGACGAGCTTCCCGGCAAGGCCCCTGTTCATCGGCGCGGCCAACCCTTGTCCCTGCGGCTTGGCCGGAGATCCGCGCCGGCTCTGCGTCTGCCCGCGTGAACGCGTCAAGGCTTATCGCGAACGAATCAGCGGACCCCTCCTTGACCGCTTGGATGTCCATGTTACCTTGCCGCCGGTCGAGGTGGCGGAGCTGTCCAAGCCGTCCGTCAACGAGGCGTCCTCCGCGGTCCGCGCGCGGGTGGTGGCGGCCCGCGCCGTCCAGGAAGACCGCTTCCGCCGCGGGGAGACCGACGCGCTGGTCAACAGCAGCCTCTCGCCCCGGGCCCTTGGCAAGATTGCCAGCCTGGACGCGGGGGGCACCAAGCTCTTGGTGGCGGCCGTCGAGCGCCTCGGCTTGTCCGCCCGCGGGCACGACAAAGTGCGTCGCCTGTC
>CAYLJT010000065.1:0-16476 GCA_964383995.1 uncultured Polyangiaceae bacterium | reverse complement strand
CTGTCTCGTTGACAATGCCATCGCCACAGGCGCTCGCCGAACAGTCAAGGTTGCAAGCCGCGCTCTCGCCCGCGTCGTCGCAGGCTTCACCTGCCGAAGCGTTGATGATTCCGTCGCCGCACGTCGCGATCGAGCAATCGCTGTTGCAGGTAGCGCTCTCGCCCACGTCGTCGCAGCCTTCGCCTGCCGTCGCGTTGACGATTCCGTCGCCGCAAGCGGCAACAGAGCAGTTGGCGTTGCAGGTGGCGCTCTCGCCGCTGTCGTCGCAGGCTTCTCCGGCTTCCACCACGCCGTTTCCACACTCGGCCTCACCTCCGCCGCCCCCACCCGAGCCACTTGTGCTGGCGCTCGTCGTGCTAGCGTCGGAAGACGAGCTTGCGTCGGACGATGTGCTCGTGTCGGAAGACGAGCTTGCGTCGGAAGACGTGCTGGTCGCTCCCGAGCCACCGGAGCCACCCGCGCCGCTCGTGGAGGAGGCGGTGCCTTCCATCGTCGTGTCGGGGTTGCAGCCGGTAGCGCCCAAACCGAAGGCGAGCGCGGCGACCGTGGCCAGTCTCAATACGGATTCTCTCATGACTCCTCCTCGGCCGACCGCGGGCCGACCATCGCAAGCAGCCCTCATGGGCCGATGAGAGAAGTCCTATGAGCTCCAACGAGCTGATACCATTACAGCAGCATTTCAAGGGCGGATTACGTTCTTCCGCCGGCGCGCCTCCTAGCCCGCGCCCAAGAGCCGCGCGCGCGCTTCGGCGGAAACCTCGAAGGTGCCGGAGCTCGCGAGGGCTTCGGCGGGCAGCGCCGGCACCGGATGCCGGGTCCAGTGCGCGTCGGTGTCCAGGTAGGTGACCTCCGTCCGCGGGCCGCGCGCAAGGCGGAAGCCGATGTCCGGATCACGCTTGGAGGCTAGATCCATGCTCCTCGCGGTGCATCGCAAGAGCTCGGGACGCTCGACGTTCCAGGCTCCTCCGCGCAGCACACGGTAGTCTCCACCTTCCACCGCCGCGCCGGACTCGGGCCACATGGCGCGTCGCGGGCCTACTGGGTTTACAAGGGGTTTGGAGTGCGGCAAAAGCCAGGCGCCGAAGGGGCTGTAGCTGTCCCACGACCACTCCCAGACGTTGCCGCCCAGATCATGGACGCCGTCCGGGCTCTGCCCTTCCGGGTGGTTCCAGATGGCCGAGGGTCCCTTCCTGCTCAGGACACCCACGACGTTTCCCGGGCCACGCCAACACACGCGATCCCGCGGCTCGATATCGCCCCAGGGGTAGAGGCGCTCTTCGACACCCTTCGCGCACAGCTCCCATTCGGCCTCCGTGGGTAGACGGTAGCCATCGGCTTCGTGGCTCCAGGTGAGATCGTCGTCCCGTACGCTGTAGGTTGGTGCATAACCGTGGAGCTCGGAGAGGCGATTGCAGAAGAGCGCGGCCTCTCGTAAGGTCACGTTGTGAACGGGGAGACAGTCACCTTGGATGGCGCTCGGGTTCTCTTCCATGACGCTGAAGTAGAGGCGCTGCGAAACCGGGTAGACACCCATCGCAAAACCCTCCACCCTCACGAGGCGTTGGGGTCTCTCGCGTGGTTTCGCCCAAACGTCGTCGGGCCGCGCGCCGAGGTAGAAGGAAGCGCCACGGATCCGGGCCATCGCGAGGTCGGCGCGTTGCGGGGAGCCGCTTCGTTGTTGACCCAGGCGCAGGGCGTCTCGGACAGCGCGAACGAAGCCCGCCATGTCCATGATGCAGCGCGAGGGGGCGACATGCGCGACCAGCAGGGCTCGGAGCTGGTCAAAGTCGCTTTGACCCCCCACAATCTCTCGCAGCTCTTGCGCCGAAACATCCGGCGAAAATGCCGATCCGTACAGGCAATAGGCCAGGGTGCGTGCCAGGCCGACGACGTCGTCACTGGGGGGACGGTCTCCCAGGTCGGACTGCGGCCAGCGGAGCTTGAGCGGCACGGCGTGGGGCGTCTCGTCGAGGTCCCTTGCCATCGCGATCATCTCTGGGCAGACCTGCCCATGCACCACGCCGCTCGCGTGGGCCTCCGCCAGCGCTTGGCCGACCGGGACAACCTTCTCGATCCACGCGGCGGGTTGCAGTCGTCCGCGGTGGACCAAGCTCGCAAGGGTCTCGCTGCCCGTTGGCTCCGTCGCGAAGAAGGCGCGATCGAGGTCCGATTCCACCTGCAGCGCGGCCAAGATCGAGGCGAGCGCCGGGTGTCGGAGCTGCGCGCGTGTCGCCAGCCGTCGACGAAGCGTGGCCTCCATATCGGGCGTTCCGCGTCGAAGCGCATGGACCACGGCCGGGCCCATGTCGCGCAGGTCGAACGCCAACCACTCTTCCCGTTCGGGGCGCGCCAGCGCCCGACGTCGAAGCTGAAAGCGGCCGCCAAGCACGTCGCCGGGATGAAGATTCCCGTCGCTGCGCAGGTGACGATGAATCTCGCGAGCCCGCTCCCGGTTGTCCGAGCCGTCCAGGTGACGACGCAGATAGATTCGGAACAGCTCGTTGGAAAGGCTCCCATGTTCGGTGTTGTTGGCCGAGGGGCCAGCGTCGACGTGGTTGGCGAGGCGTGTCGCGATGGTCTCCGCGCAGGTGTGGAAGAAGAGGTCGTCGTTGCTGGTAAGGTAGGTGTCCGGGGCAAGGGTAGGTAAGGTCGCGATCGCGCCGCGAAGCGAGGTGGGCGCGCAAGCGACCACGGCCACCAAGGCGCCCGCATGGTGGCGGGCAAGGATCCAGGGGAGTTCGACTTCGTTGAAGAACGAGTCTTGAAGCAACCATGTGCTGACCAGAATGACGAGGACGTCGGCGCGCAGGAGCTGCTCTTTGCGGAGTTCAGCGAGCGGTGTCGTCGAGCCGATCGGAGCCGTTTGCCGGCTCAAAAGGGTGATGGGCGCGGGGAGGCTTGCCTGAAGATGGCGGGCGAGCATGGCGAGCCAGCGGTCGTCTTCGGCGTGGTGAGCGATGTAGAGCCTGAGGGTGCTCATGGGGCCCTCCTCGCCTCAAGCCCGCTGGCCGTTGCTGGACCTTCGGCCCCGACCGATGGCCGCTCCCAGGGCGATCGTAGCGCACCAAAGAGCGGAATTGGCGTATCCAGGGGTGCCCGAAGGGGCGACTCCGCATCCCTCCGGATCCTGCGAATTGGACGCCAACATCACGTACTTCTCGTTCTCGCCACCCAAGGTTGGCCCGAGGTCCTGGATGTCGACCGAAATGAGCCGAACGGGCTTCCATTCCGCGCGGACGTCGGTGGTGAATGCGCCCGCATCGGGGGTGGCATCGTGGCGCGCATAGCGCACCTCCATCGCGATGCCGTTGTCAGACGATGGGTAGACGTAGAGCGCAGACAGGAGCCATGTTTCGGTCACCGCGGCACCGGACGACGAAGCATAGACAAAAGCGGTCCTTTGCCAGGACGGCACACCTGCCCCGTCGGGGAGAAGCTGCCAGACTTCGCGAAGCACGCCACCGAGCTTGGTGTTGGCGTTAGCGTGCGCGGCGTCCACGAGGGCGTCGACCTCGTCGTTGTCCAACATTGCGTCGGTGATCTCGACTTCGTCGGACCATGCGCTCAAGTCGTGAAGGTCAGCTTTTGCGCCGGGGACACTCAGGTACTCGGGGGCCGGTAGGGGTTGGATCCCCACCGAGCTTTCGTGGAGGCCGACAAGGTCCTCCGGAACGATCCAAAGCTCGGGATAGCTCGTCGTCATCGGGGGGCGAGAGGGCACGAGGATGCCTCCTTCGTCCAGGGGCGATCCGTCTGCAGAGACCACTTGGAGGTGAAATGCGCTTGTGCTTTCGAGGGGGCCCGCTGCCATCCCCTCATCCAGTTGTCCCCTTGCCTCCAGGCATGTCGCAAGCAACCAGCCCGCGACAGCCATGGAAATACACGTCCTACGCAGTAGATGAAGCATGATGCTACCTCTCCGAGCCGCCCGCCGTAGCGGCTTCGTTGGGTGTTTCGGTCTGTTGCCCACCGGTCAGACTTCGACCTCAGTGCGCTAGTGTCAGCCCTATCGGTACTCATCCATGTGGACAAGATTTCTGCATTTTGTTTATTTTTCACCTCGAATCGCGCTGGCTGCCGGTCGGCGAGGCCACGTTGGTGGGAGCGCATGGACGAGGACGCGCGGGACCGTGGATCAAAAATGCGGCGACAAGCTGTGGCCGCACGTGGTAGACTCAGACGTCCATGACGTCGCGTTTACCTCCCACCTCCGACAGGCTGCAGGACCCCGATGCGGTGCCCTATTTTGCCTGGGATCTCGGCATAACGGTCGCCGAGGTCAAACGGCGTTTGGCGGGCGAAACGGGTCGCCTTCGCGACGAGGTGATCGTGCGGCTTCTACGCGAGGCCAACAGTCGAGATGTTTGGTTGTTTGTGGGTCTCGACGAAATCGAGGAAGCTTGGCCGCGCGTGGAACGACACCTGGGGCGTGCACGCCCCGTGTGGAACCTCCTGCTCAGTCGACGCGGAGAGCTCTCCGGTGCTACGCCTACCTGACGAGGCCGAACGCCTTGTGCTGGCGGCGCAGGGGGTGTCCCCTCGCGTACGATTGGTCGGTGGGACCGGGCTGGCGCTATTGCTCGGCCACCGCGTCAGCGCGGATCTGGACATCTTCTGCGGGCTTCGGGACGACATTGAACCGGTAGTTCGCGCCGTCGAGACTGCCGCCGGCGGAGCCGCTCATCGGGTTCGGACGGGCCCAGGTTTCGCGCGCCTGGAGATCACGGGCGGGGCACCGATTCGCGTTGATGTCGCGGCGGACACTTCCCGCCGTCTTGTGGAGGCCGACACCTATGTTGGCGAGGTGCGGGTAGAGTCCCTTCGCGATCAGCGGGCCAACAAGATAGTTGCCCTCTTGGGCAGGTCGGAGCTGCGCGACCTGGTCGACCTGTTTTTCATTGAGGAAGCCGGGCTTCCCGTGGCGCAGGGCTTCGACGACGCTCTTGCCAAAGATGGTGGGATGGATCCGCTCTGGTTCGCGTGGGCCTTGGATCAAATCGAGATCGCGGAGCTAGGAGGCTTGTTAAGGCCCGTCGACACGGCGAAATTGCGGTCATTTCGCGATGGGCTCGTGCGGCAGACGCTTGCGTTCGCCGCGCCACCCAAGGGGTAGCCACATGTACGTTGACGGTGGCCTGGGTAGAATTGGCCGTTCGCGCCATTTCGATGGCTGGCGACGCCAAGTGAAATTCTACCAACCCAATCTTCCCTTGAGGTAAGCCCACCCGAGGAGGTATGACTCGGACTCTTACCGACGTCCCGCACCATGCCCAAGCCATCGTCCGCCAAACCAGCCTCCCCCGGCTCGGCGTCAGCTCTCTCCGCGGCGCGTCCGTGGCTGGTCGGGTTGCTCGTGGGCTTGGCGCTGGGTAGCGCGGGGGTTGCGCTGCTCCCTTGCGCGGAGCCGGCTGGCGCGGGCGCCGCTGCGGTGTCTCAGACACCCGCTCCGCTGCGGATCGGACACGACGCTTGTTCCTATTGCCGCATGGTCGTCGGTCGCTCGGGCTTTGCGGCGCGCTTGCGGCATCCATCGGGGCGCGAGGCGACGTTCGACGATATCGGTTGTTTGGTGCGGGCCCTGGAGAGCGCGGCGTTGGACCCGACCCAGGTGGACGTTTGGGTGGAGGACAAGGGGGGCTCGGGGTGGGTGCCGGTCGACGAGGCTACCTTGGTGGAGCTGCCTGCCGGGAAGGGCGGGGAGGCTACCCCCATGGGGTACGGCGTGCTGGCCTTCGCGGACGCCGACGCGGCTCGCGCATTCGCTGCTTCGGAGCAAGGTAGCATGGTCACCCTCGCTGGGCTTTGCGCAACGCTTCGCGCAAAGTACGACGCCTCGCTCGCAAAGTAAGGGGAGTTTTCCGCGATCCGTCGACGGGACTGACGCAAAGGGTGCGGGGCGTGGGCGGGGTCCTGGTTGCGCTCGTGCAACGCTCTTTTGTGCGCACGAATGCTGGCAGCTCGCCGGGGTTTCCGGTAAAAGGCGCCCATGCGTCATATTCTCGGTTTCGTTGCCCTCTCCCTGTCCGTTGCTTTCGTTGCCGCTTGCGGCGGCGGCACCCCCGCCCCTGAGGCCCCCGCCACCGACGGCGCGACGGCTCCCGCCGCCGAGCCCGGTGCCGTTTGGAGCGACTCCATGAGCAAAGACCAACAGGTCGCGTTCATGAAGAAGCACGTCATGCCCGCCATGGAGCCCGTGTTCCAAAAGGGCGACGCCGCCAAGTACGCCGAGTTTACCTGCAAGACCTGTCACGGCCCGGCCTTCAAGACGCCCACCGCGTTCCTCCCGCACCTCACCATGAAGGACGGCACCCTGACCGCCTTCGCCGAAGACCCCGAGGTCTCGAAGTTCATGGCCGAGGCGGTCGTCCCCGCGATGGCGAAGGCCATGGGCATGGCGCCCTACGATCCGGCCACCCACCAGGGCTTTGGCTGCGCCGGCTGCCACGCCGTCGACATGAAGTAGGCGGTTTCTTCGGGGGATGCGTCGGCTCGACGCGTCCCCCGGGCCCGTTCGACGGGGCGCTCGGTTCTGCTTGGGCGGTTTGCCCCCGTGTGGTAAGAAGGGCTGGATCATGCTTTTCCCAACGGGCGATCCCCGGTGGCGTACTGTACGCATCGCGCTCTGCACGCTGAGTGTGGTTGTCAGCGGCATTGCCGCCTTCGTGCTCCGCGATACGAGTCAAGGGGATGGGGACGTTGCCCGGTTTTTCGGCCGTTTTCACACGCTGATCATCCATCTGCCCATCGGGGCGGTGGTGCTCGTCGTCTTGCTCGAAGCGGCGGCTCTGCTCGCACGCGACCCGGCTCGCTTCGACGACGCTCTCGAGGTGGCGCTGCCCGCGTCGGCGGTCTCGGCGGCGGGCGCGTTCTTTTTGGGCTTGCTGCTCTCGCGGGGCGGCGGCTACCCCGCGTCCACCATCGCCTGGCACCGCGGGCTCACCCTGGTCGCCGTTCTCCTGATTGCGGCGAGCGGTGTCGTATTCACGCTCTCCCCGCGCGACTCCCAAGGCAAGGGGCGTGTCGCCTACCGCGCCGTCTTGGCGACAGCCATGGCGGTGCTCAGCATCGGCGCGCATTTTGGCGGCAATTTGAGCCAGGGCGAAGGCTACCTGACGCGCTATGCCCCGGAGTTTGTGCGGGTTTGGCTGGGCGAAACGATCGAGGAGACAACCACGGTCCTGCCCCTCCCTGCCGGCGAAGAACCCTTGATGTACGCCGACGTCGTGGCTCCCGTCATGACGCGCACCTGCGTATCTTGCCATGGTCCGAAAGAGGCGAAGGGCAAGCTTCGGCTCGATTCGTTCGAGGCGATCCAGCAAGGCGGCGAGCACGGCCCGGCGGTAATCGCGGGGCAAGGCGCAAAGAGCCCGCTTTACGCACGCATTGCGTTACCGACCACGGACGACGATCACATGCCGCCCGCGGAGCACCCTCAGCCATCCGACGCTGAGCGTGAAGTCCTGAAGTTCTGGATCGACCGCGGTGCGAGCAACACCTTGCGCGTGGCCGATGCGCTGCCTCCCGTGGAGACGCGCACGTTGTTGGAAGGTGCGGCGGCGGCCCGTGCGGCGCCGCCCACGGTCTCCAGCGCGGCGCCCGAGCCCAGCGCGGCTGCGACCGAAGAAGCGCCCGCCGAAACGACGCCTGCGCCAACCCCTCCGACCCCCGCGTTCATCCCTCGCCCGAGCGCCAACGGTCTGGTCTTTCAAGACGTGGTGCTACCCATCTTGCGCGCCCGCTGCGAGAGCTGCCATGGGCCCGCCAAGTCCAAAGGTAAGCTGCGGATCGACTCCCTCGAAGCGGTCATGAAGGGTGGAAAAGAGGGACCCTCGGTGATCGCAGGGAATGCCGCCGGTAGCCCGTTGGTCGCGCGAATTCATCTACCCATGGCGGACGACCATCACATGCCGCCGCCGAAAGAGCCCCAGCCCTCGGCCACCGAAGTGCAGGCCATCGAATGGTGGATCAACCAGGGTGCGTCGGCCGACCTCAAGGTCAGTGCCATGCCCGCGTCGCTGCGAGGCACGCCGCCTCCTGCGCCGCCCCCGCCTGTGGCGACAGCGCCCGAGGCCACGCCCTCCGCGTCCGCCTCCGCACCCCCCGTGTCCACGTCGCCCCCCGTCGCCGAGGGCCCCAAGCGCCCCCTGCCTGCGGGCCTGAAATGGGAGAAAGACGTCGTGATGCCCATCTTGGTGGAGCGCTGCGCGTCTTGCCATGGAGGTAAGAAACCGGAAGGTGGTCTCGGACTGGAAGACAGTGAAGGTCTACACAAAGGCGGTGATTCGGGCCCGGCGGTGATCCCCGGCGATCCGGACAAGAGCCCTCTTCTTCAGCGCATCGCGTTGCCCATCGACAACGACGAGCACATGCCGCCCGCGATGTTCACGCAAGTGACCCCCGTGGAGGCCGCGGTCCTCGCGAGCTGGATCCGCGCGGGCGCTTCCGAAGGGTTGGTCGACGACGCCAACCTGACCAACGCCGAGCGCGACGCCATCGCGACGCTCCTCCCTGCGCCGCCGGCCGCCGAAGGACCGAAGGGTCCTGCCACGGGTGGACCGCCGCCGCTCGTCGCCGGAGGCAGTTGCGCGGCCTGCGCCGTGGGCGCGGTGACCGGAGGCGTCCTGCCCGTGGCAACGGGTCTCGCGCTGGTGCTGCTGGCGTTTGGGCGGCGTCTGTCGTCGCGGACGCGGCGCGGTCGGAATTAATCGGTCAAGGTCCCAAGCTATCGGCTCGCCTGTCTCCGAGCGCGGGACGCTCCCTCGCGGGTTGTCCAGGTAGAAACGATACCCTCGTCAGGAGCCGTGGCTCGCCGTATTCTAGGGCGCGGGCTGGGCGGCTCCGTCGCCTTCTTTGACCGTAAACCTAGCATCGGCGCCGAGGCCGCTGATGGTCTCGGTGGCGCCACCTACCCAGCGCACCGTCACCGCGTCGATGCTGGTGGCGTCGCCCAACCCGAAGTGGAGCCAGCGTGTTTCCTGGAAGTGTTCCAGGCCGTTTCCGCCGCTCACCTCGCGCATCATGGTCTTGCCATTGGCCTTGATGGTCACCCTCGCGCCGACGGCGCTGCGGTTCGTCGTCGTGCCTTCGAGGCGCAGTTCGACCCAGTGCTTTTGGTTGCCGACGCGGTTCGTGAACAGGTGCACGTAGGGCGCGCCCGCGCGGTCAGCGACGATGAGGTCCATGTCGCCGTCTTCGTCGACGTCGCTCCACACCACGCTGACCGAGTCGTGTACGGCCACGTTGGTCTCGTAGGTGATGTCGGTGAACACGTTGCCGTCGTTGCGGTACAGCCGCGAAAAGTGCCCGGTGTAGAGGGACGCGATGGCAAGATCCTCATCGCCGTCGTTGTCGAAGTCGGCGAAGCTCGCGTTGACGTCGCCTTCGTCGTAGACAAAGCCCATGGCTTCGCGCTCGTTCATGAAGCTGTAGTTGGGCGCGCCCTGGTTGACGATGAACATGCTCGGGTCGCTCCAGGGCTGGACGCGTGGATGGGCCAAGTTGCACATGTAGAAGTCGAAGTCACCGTCCAGATCGAAATCGGCCCAATCGCCGCCGTAGGTGTGGCCTCCCTTGTATTGGGGGTAGGGGCTCGGGATGTCGTCGTGGGCCGCGCCGAGGTCTTCGGCAACATCAACGAACTGGCCGCCACCCATGTTCTGCCAGAGCAGGTTCGGGTAAAGATGGTAGTTGCCGACGAACAGGTCGGGCAGACCGTCGTTGTTGAAGTCGTTCCACTCCAGGCCGTAGACCGAGTAAGGTTTGGCCAACACCATGCCCGCGGCGGCTGCCGCGTCGCTGAAGGTGCCGTCGCCGTTGCCCGTAAAGTAGCGGTCCTGCACGGCGGGATCGTCGGGGTAGTGCTCCAGCCAGTTGCCCCAATACAGGTCGAGCTTGCCATCCAGGTTGGCGTCCGCAAAGCCAGCGGCGGTGGAGGGGTCGAGCACCTCCACGCCCGTGTTGGGCAAAATGGCGAACTGGCCCGTGCCGTCGTTCAAGAGAATGTGGTTTTCAAAGCCATTGTCGACCTGCCCATCACAATCCTGGTCGCGGCCGTCGAGCAGCTCCGCGGCCCCCGGAAACACGTCGGCGGCCGTGTCGTCGCAGTCGCCCTGGGCAATGGAGAACGTGTCCTGATCGGCGTCGCTCGTGTCCAGGCCGTCGTCGGTGACGCCGTCGCAGTTGTCGTCGAAGCCGTTGCCGAGCGTCTCGTTGAGGCCGGGCTTGACGGTGATCTTGGTGTCGTCACAGTCGCCCTCCAAGATGGTGTAGTGGTCGCCGTCGGTGTCGGCCGTCACGTAGGTGGAGGCAAACGCGTCGTCGTCGCCGTCGTTGTCGATGTCGGCAAACACCAGCATCGATGCCTTCGGCACGTCCAAGAACGGGTCCTGCGCGGGCTTGGCAAAGTTGCCGTTGCCGTCGCCGAGGTAAGGAATGGGATGACCGTCGTTGAGCACCAGATCGTCGTGCCCGTCGCCGTTCAAGTCGGCGATGGTGGCGTAGGGAGACGCGTCGTCTTTGAAGGGAGTCGCCACCACCTCCCCGAACCAACGCTTTCCGTCGTCCCACTGGCAAAAGGTGTTGCCCGTGAGCTTCAGGCGGTAGTTGGCGTCGAGGCCGTAGGGGAGGTCTTCCTTGGGCACGAACAAAAGCGCGTGCGAATAATCGCCTTCGGCCACGCTCTCGGCGGCCAAGAGCGGCGCTTCATCGGCCATGTGCTCGTACACGATCATGTAGTGTTGGGTAGGTTCCAGGTAGATTCCATAGGCCGAAACATCGATTTCGATCGGCACCTCGGGGTCGACCCCCTCAGCCACCTCGATGTCTTGCGGCGGCATCAAGTTGACGCCTTCCGTGTCCAGATCGGGGAAGCCGCCGGGGTAGCTGCGCCCGAAGGTGGTCATCAAGCGGATGCGAGCCGGGCCGCTGCCCTTGCCGAAGGCGACCTGAATGGTCTTGACCTGGAAGGGATGGCTGGGCACGACCTTCATCGTCTCGAGCGTGCCGGTAGGGAAGGGCGGGTCGGCCTGCAGCACGCCCAGGTACGGCTGGCCGAGCTCGTCGAGCGTAGCCGGGGTCAGCGACGCGTCCCACGTCGTGTCGTCGCAAAAGCGGTCAAACTCTGGCCCCGGCGCGGGCACCGAGCCGCCTTCGCCGCCCTGTCCGCCGGCACCGCCGCTGCCCGAGCTGGTGACCGAGGTCGTGGTGGTCGCGCTGGTCGGCACCGCGGAGGTCTCGTCGTCGCCACACGAAACCAGCACCAAAAGCGGCAAAACGGCAAGGGATGTCAGGCTCGTTCGAAGGCGCATCCTCGGAGAGTACGAGAAGCGGTGGGTCTATCCAAGACCCTTTGTGTCCGCGTTGTGGTAGCGTGGCGGACGATGCGTGGGGCCCGATGGTGGCCTGCCGACGCCGAAGAAGCATGACGCCGGTTCAAGTCACAAGCGACCTTCTCCAGCACTTCGCATCGCGATCCCGACTCCGTCACCGCCACGACGAGGTTCGCCGCCTGGTGGTGCAGCTCGTTGTGGCCTTGGTTGCTACCCACGCGGCGGAGGGTAGGGGGCTTGTGCCTTCGGGCTCGCTGCGCGTCCCTACCGACGACGCCTGGACGCAGGCCTGCCGGGCTGTGAGCGCGCAGTTTCCTCGGGAGAGCCTGTTTGCCGTGCTCGCGCATCCGTTGTTTCAGGGCGAGAGCTTGGGCAAGCGGGCGCGTTCCGCGCTCATCGAGGGTGTCTTTTCTGGGGAACCGCCCGAGCCCGAGGCGATCGGTGAGAGCTACGAGGCCCTGGTGGAGATCGCCTGGGCTCCCGCAGGCAAGGGCCTTTTGGATGTCCAGGCGGGAGGTCGACGCAAGCAAGGATCCCACTTCACGCCGCGTCCGCTGGCTGCCCGTGTGGTAGACCTGACCTTGGCTCCGTTGCTCGCGCATGTCTCGGACAAACGTGCCCTGACCGAGCTTCGCATCGGCGACCCAACCTCGGGCGGAGGCGCGTTCTTGATGGCGGCTGCGCGGCACTTGGCAGGGGTCTTTCGGGGTAGCGGGGTGTCGGACCGGGAGGCAAGGTCCCTCGCCGTCGCCGCGCTTTGCGGTGTGGACCGCGATCCTTTGGCGGTCCTCGCGGCCCGCGCCGCCTTGTGGGTGTACGGAGAAGGGGAGGCGGACATCCGCGTGGGAGACGCCGTGCTCGCGCCGTCGCGCGCCTACCTCGCTCGCCAGGGGCACTTGGTCGATGATGCACCTTCCCTCCAGCGCGCCGTGCGCGCGCACGTGAAGAAGTCGGCCGGCGAGGTCGACGCTGCCGCGCTGTGCTGGGAGGCCGAGTTCGCGGCGGTGGACGCCCGTGGCGGCTTTGACGCCCTGGTCGGCAATCCACCCTGGATCGCCTACGCGGGGCGCGCGGCCGAGCCCCTCTCCGGGGCTCTTCGCAAGCATTTCGCGGCGATCAACCCGGCCTTTCATGGCTACCGCACGCTGCAAGGCCTGGTGATTCGTCGCGCGGCGGAGCTTTTGCGGCCGGGCGGGCGCATGGGATTCATAATGCCGACCTCGCTCAGCGATCTGGACGGCTACGAGCCTACACGGCGGGCCCACGACGCACTTTGTCAGGTGGACGCGGCCCTGCCCGATCTGGGTCACGTGTTCGAAGGTGTGTTCTTACCTTGCATGGTGCTCTTGTCCACGCGGCGCGAAACGTCCCAGGAAGAGGCCGTGGCCGGAGCCTGGAGCCTGCACCAAGAAGGCGCCGACCCGCGGGTGCTCGCCCTGGTGGAGCGCCTCAAACAGCGCGCGACCTTGCCACCTTCCCTTTTTGGCGAACGAGGCTACCAGACCCAGGGGCCCGATGTGGCGCGCCTGGGCAAGGCTCGCGAGCTGCCCGTTCCCTTGCGCATCGGCGCCGACGTGCGGCCATTTGAGGCCAAGGCACCTTCCCAGAGCTGCGAGCCCGCGCGGCTCACGGGGCGATTCCGGAGCGCCCAAGAGTGGGGGGCGGTGCGCGTCCTGATCCGACAAACGGCGCGCTATCCTCTGGCCGCTTTGTCAGACGGGTTGCCCTTTCGCAACTCTATTCTCGCAGGCTTTGACGTACCGCCCTGGACCGCCGAGGCCCTCCTTGCCTACCTCAACGCCACGCCGGTTCGCTTTTACCACTACCACGTGCATCGCGATGCGCGGCAGGGGATGCCGCAGCTCAAGATTGGGCACCTGCGACGCCTGCCCACGGTGAGCGAGGGGACCCTCGAAGCCCTGCACCGTTTGGGCATCTCCCTGGGTCGGCGAAACGCGGGGATCTCCGTGGACGAGCAGGCAACGCTGGATGAGCTGGTGGCCGACGATTGGCACCTTACCGTCGAAGAACGCGCGCTCGTGGCGGCCTTTGGCGGCTCGGTGAAGGGCTGAGGTCTACTCAACCTTGCGCGGCCAAGATGGCCTCTTCCAAGCTGAACGTCTTTTCGTACAGGGCCTTGCCCACGATCGCGCCGGTCACCCCGGGGAGCTTGGCAAGCTCGCGCAGGTGGCTCAGCGCGCCCACGCCGCCCGACGCGATCACCGGGTGGCCTCCGTCCCGCGCGAGCGCGGCGGTGGCCGCCATGTTGGGACCGACCTGCGTGCCGTCGCGGGCGACGTCCGTATATAGAAGTGCGCAAATAGGCACGTCCTGAAGCGACCTTGCGACGTCGACGGCGGTCTTCGTGGACACCTGCTCCCAACCGTCGGTGGCGACCAGACCATCTTTGGCATCCACCGCGACCACGATGCGCTGTGGGTAGCGCGCGGCCAGTCGTTTTACCAGGTCGAGGTCGCGAATGGCGGCTGTTCCCAGCACCACACGTGAAACCCCGAGATCGAAGTAACCCACCGCCGCTTCCTCGGTGCGCACGCCCCCGCCCACCTCGACCCCCTCGCCGAAGGCCTCGGCGATGGCCCTCACCAGATCGCCTTGAACCACATGGCCGGCTCGCGCGCCCTCGAGATCCACGACGTGCAGGAAGGGAACCTTACCCTTTAGGCGAGCCGCGATGTTCGCGGGATCGTTGTCGTAGACCGTCACTTCGTCGTAGCGGCCTTGGTGCAGGCGGACCGCCTGTCCGCGGTACAGATCGATGGCGGGGAGAACGTCCATGGGGCGCAGCCTAACCCGAAACCCCGGCAATTTCGCTCCCTTTTTATGGAGTTGGCGGATAATTACCACCCGCGCCCGAAGCCGTGCGAAAGGGGGGCCATGCGCTTTGGCTTGACGGTCCACCTGTCGGTGGTCCTGGCTTTTTTGGGGGCATGCACCTCGCAAGAGACGTCGACCTCCGACGTTGACGACGCACCTGCCGTGGCGTCGGCGGCCTTGAACGAAGAGGTGGCCGCGCCGGTCGATGGCAAGGTGGCCGCGCCCGAGCCCGAGGACGAAGCCGAAGAGCTCCCCGGTCGCACCGACGGTTGTGGCGAGGGGATGGTGCGCGTCGAGGGCGAATATTGCCCCGCGGTGATGCAAGACTGCTTGGAACATCACAAGGAGTACGAGCAAGCGAAGGACGACCGGCCCGTGAGCGAGCGCTGCCTACGCTACGCGAAGCCTTCGCGCTGCGTGTCGAAACAGCGCAAAAAGCTCAGCTTTTGCATGGACCGCTACGAGTATCCGAACGAAAAAGGTAAGATTCCGGTGGTGCTGACCTCGTGGCTGGTCGCCAAGGCGACCTGCGAAGAGGCCGGCAAGCGGCTGTGCACCGAAGACGAGTACAACTTCGCCTGCGAAGGTCCGGACATGCTGCCCTATGTCTACGGCTATGACCGAGACAAAACGCAGTGCAACATTGACCAGCCGTACATCTACCCGGACCACTCGCGCACCTTGCCGATGTACGACGCCTGCTTGCTCGATCCGTCGTGCTCGGCGGAGCTTCAACGGCTCGATCAGCGCGAGCCCGCGGGCGCGCGGAAGACCTGCGTTTCGTGGGCGGGCATCTACGATCTGAACGGCAACGTCAACGAGTGGGTGGTGCGCAACGGCGATCAAAAACCTCCCACGCGAAGCGGTCTGAAGGGCGGCTGGTGGGGGCCGGTGCGTGGTCGCTGCCGCCCCACGGTGACCTTTCACAAGGAAAACGACTACGGCTACGAGGTCGGTTTTCGCTGTTGTGACGACGTGACGAAATAGCTACGCTAACGGGCATGATTCAATGTCCGCGCTGCGACGAGCCGACCTCCGTCGTACGGCAACAGGGGGCTGGGAAGACGCTCACCTTGGATCACTGCCCGCGCTGCGACGGCACGTTCGTCGACGGGGTGGAGGTGGTAGCGCTCTTTCCGGCCTTCGCCAAGGTGTCTGCGCTGCTCCCGGTGGAGGCGCCGCGGCGCGCCGGCATTGGTGCCTGCCCACGCTGCCAGAGCGCGAGCCGGGTCATTTCGTTTTTCGAGATGGAGCTCGATATCTGCCCGGTATGCCACGGTCTTTGGGTCGACGGCGACGAAATGGAAGGTCTCGCGAGGAGCGACGACAGGCTCGAAGGTCGGGTTGGGCCCGGGCCCGGCGTCCGCGAAAAGGCGGCTCAGGCGGCTCGCCAGAAGACGGTCACCTGCGCTGTGTGCCGGGCCGAGGTTCCATTCAACCGCACCATGTTGACCGGCGACGGTGCCTTGTGCGAGGCCTGCCACGCGAACCGCATGGGAGAGAACGACGACGAAGAGCTCAGGAGCTTCGAGGCCAGGTTGCGGCAGGGCGACGGAAGCGGTTGGAGCGCGACGCGCGACACGCTGGGCGCCGTGGGCACCGTGCTCTTCGCTGTGTTGGGGGCCTTCGGGCAGTGCTCCCGCTGCCGCTGCCACCACTTCAGCCATTGTCACCACTGAGGCGGCGGGCCTCGTCGGCACTATCGGTCCTTCGAAGATGCTGGTAGTCTCAAGAGTGTCGCTTTTTCGCCAGGAAATCTTGAGGTAAGCCATGCGCATCTCGGCCTTGCTCCTCTGTCTCGCGGCTCCCTTGGTCGCCTTCGTCGTCCCCGCCGGTTGCGGCTCCGACGCCTCCGTCGAGCACCCGGGCGCGGGCTCGTCGGGTACGGGGGCGGGCACGTCCGACAGCTCCACATCCAGCGCGGACTCCACCTCCGCGACCACGTCGGGGCAGGGCGGCATGGGCAGCGCGACGGGCACCGGAGGGGTAGGGGCGTCGTCGTCCAGCGACGTGGGAACGGGAGGCATGGGAGGGATGGGTCAGGGCGGCAACGGCGCCGGCGGAGCCTCGATGTGCGAGTGCATGGAGCCGCCGGAGTGCCAGGAGCCCGGCTGCAACGGTGACGTCTGCGAGTTTCAAAACAGCGCGCTAGGAACGGCCTGCTCGCTAGGCATGTGCAACGGTCAAGGTCAGTGTGTCGAGTGCCTGGTAGGTGCCGATTGCGCGAGCCTCGTATGCCTCAACAACACCTGTGCTCCCCCTTCCTGCGCCGATGGCATCAAGAACGGCAACGAGACCGACGTCGACTGCGGAG
>CAYLJT010000064.1:0-16522 GCA_964383995.1 uncultured Polyangiaceae bacterium | reverse complement strand
CAGGTTCAGCGCGTCGCAAATCGGCGGGACGGGATCGAACGGACGGTCGATGGACGCGCGCTCGGCGCTCGGAGAAGAGGTCGACATGCGGTCCTGCTAGTCGGACCGCTGCACGCGCGTCCAGACTTGATTATTCGCCCAAGATGGATTCGAGCGCGGGCACGAGACGGGCGTAACGGAACTCATAACCAAGCTCCGCAGCGCGCTTCGGAAACACGCGTTGCCCTTCGGTCACGATGGTCGCTGCCTCGCCGAGCACCATCTGAATGACCGCCGCGGGCGTCGGAACATAGCTCGGTTTTCCGAGCACCATGCCCAAGGCATCGGCCACCTCGCGGTTCGTCGCGGCGTAGGGCGACACGACGTTGATCGGCCCCGTTGCTGCTTCGTTGTCGATCGCAAAGAGCGTCATGCCGATCACGTCGTCGCGGTGCACCCAACTGAGCACCTGTTTGCCGTCGCCGATGGGCCCACCCACGTACATCTTGAACGGCCGCGCGAGCTGCTCGAGGGCACCGCCGTCGGGGCCGAACACCACGCCGATGCGAAGCTGCACCGAGCGAATGCCGTGCGCTTCCGCGCCCCGCGCGGCCTCCTCCCACTTCGTTACGAGGCCCGCGAGAAAGTCGTTCCCGGGCTCCGCATCTTCGTCGAGCGTTTTGTCCCCCGCTTGGGTGCCGTAATAGCCCGTCGCGGACGCGCAAATGAACACCGAGGGCTTGTGCTTCACACCGCCCATCGCTTCGACGAGGACCTTCGTCGACTCCACGCGGCTCGCCTCGATCTCGCGCTTGACCTTGTCGTTCCAGCGCTTCGCGACCAGCTCGCCGGCCAAGTGAATCACGACGTCCACGCCGTCGAGCTCTTCGCACCAGGGCCCTGCTTTGCCGGGTGTCCAGGCTGCGACCCGCACATCGAGGGGCAACGAGCTGCGGGTGCGCCCGACGTCGCGGGTCAACACGGTCACGAGGTCGCCACGATCAAGCAGCTCGCGCACGAGGCGCTTGCCGATGAATCCACTTCCGCCGGTAATCAGAACGCGCTTCACGGGCGCGTCATAACACAACATCCCCGAAGCCCGCTTCCTTGCCCGCCCTCGGGCCTCGGGTTACGAGCCGCGGCCATGGACACCTTCAAGAAGCTTCCCCTCGGCGGCGTCGATCGCCGAGCGATGGTCTCGGCCCTCGCCGAACGCGCGCTCCCCACCGCCGAGGCCCTGGTCGCCGCGCAAAGGCCCCTCATTTCCCCGGCCGGAACGCAAATCGCGAAGGACGCCGCGGTGCTCGTGCTCGGAGGTTCCAACGGCATCACGCGGGCCGCCGCGCTGCAGCTCGTCTTCGGCGAAGGCGCCGCGGTATACGGCGTACATTACGATTCAGAAAAGATGCAGGTCGGACCCGCCCATGTGGCCGCCTTGACAAAGGCGGCGGACTCCATCGGCGTCGCGACCCGTTTCTGGAACGCCGACGCCACCAAGCCCGAGGTCATCGCCGAAGTGGTCGGCTACCTGAAGGAGCGTTATCGCGCCGTCCACCTCATCAATGGTATCGCCGCAGGGGCCACCAAACGCTACGCCGAGCACGGTCCGACGAGCGTCAAGGATCTGGACGTGGCCTTCGACGTCGTGCTGCAAACGCCCGACTTTTCCAGCCCAGAAAACGTGCGGAAAGTAGGCATGGTCGACGTGGAGGTGGCCACCGAGGTTGACATCGAGAGGACGAATCGCTTCATGGGAAGCTCGTCCTTGCTTTGGGCCGAGCCCTTGGCCGAAAAAGGCCTGTTGGTGAGGGGCGAAAGCGTCGTTGGCTTTTGCGACTACGACTATCCGGCCGATGATCCGGTGTACGCCATGGGGCCGTTGGCGGGCGCCAAGGTGCTTCAACGACAGACCATGGCCACCATCGCAGAGCGCTGGGGCGCAAAGACGGTTCGCATCTGTTATCCAGCGGTGTGCACCACGGCCCTGGGCGCCATTCCAGGAGGCCTGTTGATGTACGGCCTGACCGCGGAGATTTTGCTCGAACGGGGTCAATATCAAGGCTTGATGGACCTCGGTCGGGGCACCATGAAAATGTTCGAAGCGGGCTTTGGCAGTGGCGAGCTGCGCCTCGACGGCGACTACCAACAAACCTTGCCAGAGTTCTACGAACGCAAGGCCAAGCTCACCTCGGACGACCTGCCCGGCGCCCTGGAAAAGCTGTTTGCGCACAGCGCCAAGGTCAAAGCTTCGGGCGCCATCTGACCTTCCACTGACCATGTAAAAAGGCACTCTGGAAGGACCTTCCCAACGTGGGAACTTTCCAGCCGCGGCAACGCTCCGACCTCCACACCCTCGGAGAATGCCATGCGAAGCCCCCTTGGTCTCTCAACGTTCGTCGCCGTTTCCCTCGTCGCCTGTTCCGCTTCTCCCCCGCCTGAGACCAAGACAGCTCCCCCTGCGCTGGCAGCGACGCCTCCCAAGGCAGCGACCCCGGTCGCCCTGGTCGAGCCCCTTCAGCCCCCGGTGGTGTCACCGGCGCCCGTGGCCCCTGCCGCCCCCGTAGCGTCTCTCCCCGAAGAGCCTTTGAGCGACCCGGTCGACACCACGTTCAGCAGCCCGACCGCGCCCAAGGGTCCCGCCGCAGGCCCCGGCGCGACCAAACCGCCCTCGGTGCGCATGGGCGCGACCAAACCGGCGTCCGGTGAGATGTGGGGAGACGAGATTGGCGACTCCTTTGGTGCAGGAGGCCTCGGACTGGCAGGCATGGGGGAAGGTGGGGGCGGCAAGGCAGACGGGATCGGCTTGGGGACCATCGGTACCATCGGCCACGGCGCGGGGACGGGCTCGGGGGCCGGCGTCGCCGCTCAGCAGCTCCCTTCCGGCGTGCGAACCGGCGAATGGGACGACAACGCCAACCTGCGTGAGCTGACCAAGTGGCTCGCCAAAGAGGACGCGCCAGGCACCGCCAAGCTCGACTTTTCGTCCAGGCGCTTCGTGGTTGTCCGAGACAGCGCCGGTCTCCCCGTACCGAGCTGTTTGGTCGACATCGCGGACTCGTCGGGCGCCTCCCCTGCCCTGACCCTGACCACCTCATCCACGGGAAGAGCGCTCCTATTTCCGCGCATCGAAGGCATCAAGAGCAGAGACGTCGTGGCCACCGCGCGTTGCCAGGGCCTCGTGGCCGCCAAGACGGCCAACCTTGCCGCGAGCGATGGCGTGATTGACATTCAGCTCCCGGTGGCTCGAACCCTCCCCGAGGTTCCCACCGTGGACGTGGCGTTCGTCCTGGATACGACGGGCTCGATGGGTGAAGAAATCAACGCCATGCGCGACACCCTGACCAAGGTGGCCGCGTCCCTCGGGACGCTAGGGGTAAGACCGAGGGCGGGCCTCGTGGAATATCGCGACCGCGGCGACACCTACGTGACGCGCCTGCACCAAATGACCACCGACCTCCCCGGTCTGGGGAGCCGCATCGGCGCGGTCAGCGCGGGAGGAGGTGGCGACGGTCCCGAGCACGTCAACGAGGCACTGCGCGTCGCCGTGCGCGGCCTGCATTTCAACCGCGACTCGGTGGCGCGCCTGGTGTTTTTGATCGGCGATGCTCCGCCCCACCTCGACTACCAAGGCGACGAGGGCTACGCGCCGGCCATGAAGGAGGCGAACCACGCCGGCATCCAGATCTACACGATTGCGGCATCTGGCATGGACGAGGTAGGTCAGGTCGTCTGGCGTCAAATCGCGGCGTACACCCAAGCTACCAACATGTTCGTACTGCGAGGAGGGGCCGGCCCCCAATCGGTAGGTGGAGGCGATCCGCTAACCTCGTGTGGAGGAAGCCGAACCGACTACACGAGCGCCAACCTGGACGCCCTGATCATCTCCAAGGTGACGGCCGCCATGAAGGCCACCAAGTCCGACCCCATGCGCATCGCGGGGCTGTTCCGCGACGAGAAGGACCTGCCGTGCGACCAGCGGGTGTCTCAGCAGTAGGCACAGGACCTCCTCAAACAAAATACCGTCGGGCGTCTTTTTTTTACCCGCCCGGCGCCCGGTGAGGGCTCCTTTTCAAGACCTGAGGCCCGGTCGCGCCGTCCGAAAGCTCGCTATTGAATCCCGAAGCTTCGCGAGCGAATTTCAAGCTTCGTTGGTTGAATCCGCGAAGCTCTTTGGGACAAGAAGCACGAATCTTTCGGCCTCAGGAAGGCTCGCGAGCCGAGTTTGGCATGACCTTTTCCACGAAACGGGCTCAGCCGTGTCGCCAGGAGTTTTTTTTCTTCGCTCGGGAGTTTTTTCTTTTGAGACTGAAGCTCCGCGCCCTCAAAAAGAGGCTTCGGCGTTCAATAGCAAGCATCGCGCGCGTGCGTGAAGCTCCAGCTCGCGAAAACCACGGCTAAAATCGAAAACCCGGAGGTTCAATCGGCGCCGGGGAGCTTGGGGCGAGGCCAGGTGGGCTTGGCACGCGGGTGGAGCGCTTGCGGGCGCTTGGCGGCGTGTTGGGAGCACAGTGTGGGTTTTCAGGGCAGAGGCTCGGACGCAGGGAGTACACTCCAGATCCTCGATGCTCAAAGATTTGACCCCCGATCAGCGCGCCCTGGCGAAGTACATGTCCGACGTATCCGAGGAAGCATACTGCGCAGGGTGGATGCTCGACCTGGAGCTCGCGCTTTGGGAGCTCGTCGAAGGCCACAGGTCGAGCTACGGGCTGATCGCGCTCACGGAAACCCAGCGCATTACGCTGCGCACGCTGTCCGAGCGCTGTGGAGGCTGGATCGTGTTCGACGACGACCTTGAGGAGACCTGGCTTCCGCTTGACAATTGGAGGCGCGTGTACTCGGCGCGCCTGGCTGCGCGCTGTCGACCTCCCCTGTAACTCGCATGCTGGACATTCAGAACATCTTGGCGCTCACGGCGCTGCTTCGGCTCAGCGAGGATCCTTTTTGGTGACGTCTTCGTAACCTCCTGCTCGCGCGCGGTGTCGACCCGACCAGCGCAGCCTTGGCAGAATGCTTCCCGGACGATTTCGATTTCGAGTTCGGGATCGTCGTCACCGCGGACGCCCAGGTGTTTCGGTTCGGCTTCAGCTACTACCAGAAGCCCGTGCAGCTTGGTGAGCCTACCGAATGGGGCGACCTCACTCAGACGTATGCCACTGCCACGCATCGCCCCTCCACCGATCTCGCACTCCGTTGCCTCCGCGACGGCCTGTCCGAAACAGCCGGCTAACGACGTTGCGTTTTCGCGAACTTCTGGATGGCTCTTACTCGGGGATTCATCACGCAGCGGACACGGAACCAGAGTTCACCTAGCGTTGTCAGCGCACCATGAAAAATAGCCAACAACCGGAGTCTACGGCGACGCTCGGGTTCTTCGGACTGGCGCTCGGCTTGATGGCTTTGGCGCAGGGGCCCGGCGTCATGGCGACGCTCGGTTTGCTGAACGTGAAGTCCGAAGCGCTCTTGGCGGTCGGCGCCCTGGGGATGTTCTCGCCGCTCATCGCCGCGGTCGTCGTCCTGCGCTTCGAGGCCGCGGGGCCTGGGCTCGGCGTCCTTGCCACACGTCTTCGGCGCGGACGTGTAGGTTGGAAATGGTATGCCTTCGCGGCGTTCGGCTTCATGGGCATCTACGTGGTCGGCGCGACCATCTGGTCCCTGCTCCTCCCTGCCCGTGCCATTCCGCTCGTCTACCTGCCAGAAAACGCGCAGCACGTCGTGGCCATGGTGCTCGTCCCCATCGTCGAGGAAACAGGCTGGCGTGGCTTCGCGCTCCCGCGTCTGCAGCGCAGGTTTGGCGCTCTGAAGGCCAGCCTGCTGCTTGGCGTCGCGTGGTCGGTCTGGCACACGGGGATGTTCCTGTTCGTTAGCACCGCGCCCACCGTTGTGGCCGTTTCCTACCTCAACATCGTCGTCGGAAGCGTCATCTTCTCCTGGGTCTACAATCGCACCCGGGGCAGCCTACTCCTCGCCATGCTGCTCCATGCCGGTGTCCACTTGAACAACCCCTACCACGCGCTGCCCGCGAATCTCGATCCGCTTCTGGTGTACACCGCCGCGATAGCCGTCGCAGCGTTAGCCATGGTGGTTCTTGACCGCCGGGCATGGACCGAGCCGCTAGGCGGCGACGCCGGCTAGCGACCTACCGAAGAAACATCCTTCCCCAGAAAAATGAAGGTATCCTACCCCCATGAGCACCTGGGGAACAACGAAGCACGGCTTTCTAGGCAGCGCGCTCTTCGCCGCGACCCTCACCCTCGCGTCGAGCTCGCTGGCGCACGATCACTGGATCGAGCTCGACCCATTCATCACGTCGAAGCCCACCGACACCAAGGTCTACCTGATGGTGGGGGAAGACTTTCACGACGCTGCTCCCGTTCAGGTCAAGCGAAAAGAGCGCTACGACAAAGCGACGTTGATTTCCGCAGGCAAGACGCGCGACATCTTGAAGGACCTGCGGGAGGACGAGCCGGCGCTGTGGCGCATCCGCCCGGCCATCGTGGGGGAGGGCAGCCACATCATCTCCCTCGAAGCCGCCCCCCGCGCCATCGAGCTCTCCGCCCCGGCTTTCCAGGCCTATCTCGCCGAAGAGCGGCTGGTAGACATCCTGGTGACAAGGGCGCTCACGGGCACCGAGGACAACGTAGGAAAAGAGCGCTACTCGCGCTCGATGAAGGCCATCCTGCAGGTCGGAGCCAAGCTCGACCCCTTGGTCACACAGCCCGTGGGCGCCAAGATCGAAATTGTCCCAGACAAACATCCATACAGCCTCCTTATCGGCCAAACCCTGACCGTACAGCTCCTGTTCGACGGCAAGCCCTTGGCGGGCCGGGCGCTGACGGCCGCCAACCGCTACCGAGGCGACGTCGCCACCAAGACCATCCGCACCGACAATTCGGGCAAAGCCACCTTCCTGATCGACCGCACGGGCGACTGGCTGTTTCACAGCGTCCACATGGTGTTGTCCAAGGAGGCCGACGTCCATTTTCGAAGCTATTGGGCCAGCATGACGTTCGGGCTGCCCGACGGCCGGTAGGGTCTTCCGGGCTCTTTAGCTCGGCTCGCGCCGCGCCACCACCATGTCGCTCACGAGCTGAGCCGCCACGGCATGGTAGCCCCAAAGCCTGGTGTCGTCGTCGGAGACAGGAAGCGCCATCAAGGCTTCCACGAGCACTTCCGCGGAGCGCTCCGCCGCCTGTCGAAGCACCTGGCCGTCTCGCTCTCCCCGCAACAACGTGTACGTCGTCGTGGTCAGAAGCTCGATCAACGGCTGCATGAGCACCTCCGGGACGCTCGACGGGTCCCACTCCACCTTGAGCGGCCTTTGGTAGCCAACGTAAACCTCTGCCCCCGCGTCCACGACCACCTGGGCGAGCGTGTCCCCCGACCAACACGCGAACGCGTGGACCCATGCGCCTGCGAGCAAGTGGGCGTTCTCGCTGTCAACCAGCGGACGTAGAGCGCCAGGCTCACCCTCTGCGCTGAGCAGCTCGGTCTTTTCACCGTGTCCAAAGAAGGCAAGCCCAGAAACAGGGGCGCGCTCCCGCAAGGTAGATTCAAAAAGGTCGCGGAAAACGTGGTCGCCGATAAGAGTCAAGGGAGCGTCCGGCGCGTGCGCGGCCGTTCGCTCCGCCACCCACCTGGACGTCCCGAGCGCAGCGTCGTCTTCCCGATGCGGCGCCGCAATCACCCACGTGGTCACTTCGCGCCCTCCCGCCGGGCCTCGATGCGCATCACGCGGAGAGCCGCGTTGTGGAGGTTCGCCAAGAACCCCAAGACGGCCTCGTCGTCGGTGTTCTCGCGCAGCATCGCGAGCATTTGCCCCGCCGTGATGGGCTCCCCGCTATTGCGCCGAAAAACGACGTCCTCCGGCGAAGAGGATCGAAGGGCCTGCTCCAACGCGTGCTTGGCGGGACCCGGCTCGTACAAATGACGCTTGTCGATGTCATAGGAAGATCGTCGCTCAACGATCGTGCTTCCGTTCTGTTGCGAGACGTCCCAGTAGCCCTTCGGGTCCAGGTTGAATAGGTTGCTGTGGGTGGCGATAAAGAGCTGGGAGACGATCCCTTCCTCCACCGTCCGGCGGAGCAGGGACGCCAGGTGCCGCCCTCCGGCGGGCGCATACAGGTGCGCCTCGGGCTCCTCAATCGAAATGATGGAGCTACCCAGCAAAACAACCCCGGCAAGAATGGCATACATCTGGGCGATACCGAGGCCTGCGACATCCAGGGAAACGTCACCCTTTCCAAGGGGCTCGCGGAGATCGAGGACCTTTGTCGCGGGGTCCAACACGGTGTCTAGCTCGGGACGATGAAGCGGAGGACCTTCCAGGAACTTTCGCAGCGTGCGCATGCGCGCGCGTGTCGCCGGATCGGCGGAGTTTTTCGCATAAAATAAGGCGTTTTTTAGGCGACCTTGACGGAGGTGATAGCGGATGGGATCTTGCCCCGGGGGCGCGTCTTGAAGGATCTCTGTTTGCGTGCCGCGCACCGCCTCGACAGCGCCAAGCTGGGAAGGAATCTTTTGCCGCAGCAATAGGTCTAGCTTCTCCAAGCGAGCGGGTACACCTGCCAGAGCCACATCAACTGGATGGTCGTCCACCTCCAGCTGCGAAAGAAAAAGCCGTGGCGCGGAAGCCTGGGTCACATCGACGATAACCTCGACCGTGATCGCTGCCGGGACGACGTTGCCGATGGAGAGGCTCGTGTCGATCGCACCACTTCGGTCGGGAGCAGCACAGCGAGCCCCGAGAACATAGCGCCGCTCGCGAGAGCCGATTCGAACGTCGCTGGCCTTCAGAAAGCCATCGTTACGCGCGGCCTTTCCATCGATCGTTTGATTCTGATGCTCCGCGTCGCTACCCGATCCAACGAGCGCCGAGGGCGCACGGACGTAGCGCAACAGCTCAAACAAAGTGCGCATCCCCGCCAATACGTTGCTCTTGCCACTGCCGTTCGGGCCGTAAAACACATTGAAGTCGCCGAGGCCGTCGAGCGTAACGTCTTCAAGACTTCGAAAATCTTTGGCCCAAAACTTGGTTATCTTCACAGGCGGGCTCCAGAAACGAGGCATCCTAGCCTAGCCGAGCCCACCGACCGAAGAAAAGGGGGGATTTACTCCACCCGAATCCACACCGCGTTCGAGACATGCACGCCGCGCGTGACGTCGGTCCGCGCGTGATCCTGGCCGAGCGGCACGCCGGCCTGCTCGCCTCCGCACACGGAGTAGACGACCCACAAGGCATAGGTGCCCTTCTTCGCGATGGGCGCTTCTTTCAGGTGGCTGGCCCAGCCGTTCTCGGCGACGTCGCTCCTACGCTCGCCCGGCTTCAGCTCGACGTAGTCGTCGTCGCCAATCGAATTGACATTGCCGCAGCGGCCGCCGTGGAAGGCGAAGCGGTACACCTTGCCATCGGACACGTCGCGCAGGTAGAGGTCGTAGGTCGGGTCGCGCCAACGCTCTAGACTGCCATCCAGCGGCCTCATCACGACGGGCTTCTGACCGCCGTTGTTGGCCATTTCTAGCGTCAAGTCGACCTTGTCGCCGGGCTTCAGGTTTTCGGCGCCGACGAGGGTCAGCTCTAGCGAGGTATCCGGCGTCGTGCGTGGACCGGGAGGCGCAGAATCGACGGGATAGAAGCCGAACCCCTCGCTGAAGTACGGGCCCATGATGTTGGGGTCCGCGGAAGACAGCGACTTGGCGCCGAAGGGCGGATCGTTGCGGTTGGTCTTCGGCGCGGGCATGTCGCAGGTTGGGCTGTCCGCTGTCCGAGACACGGCACCGGCCGCCGGGGTCAGCTCGGGCTCGGGGGCGACCGCCGCGAGGGTCGGCGCCAGGGGCTCCGCGGTGATCGCCGGTGCGATGGCGGGGGCGGAGCAGGCGGTCAGGAGCGCCAGGAAAACGGGGACGGGGACGGACGAACGGCGGGGGCGGGCGAGCAGACGAAGCGGGCGACGCAGGGGCATAGGGGGTAAGACGCTTGGACGATGGAAATATTGGGGACTCGGACCTTCGCTAGACCAACCGAGACAGCGCCGCGCGGCCGGCCTCTCTGTAGACTTCCACCCAACGCGTGAGCTCCGCCCTGGAAATGCCATGCTTCCCCGCGATGGCCTTCTCCCCTTCCTCGCCCATCAACACGGCGATCACGGCCTCTTCCATCTTCGCGCCGTCCCGCAGCGGCGCGCTCGCCGCGGTAGGCTCGCTCGGCGACGCCACGGCGCTGCTTTCGCTGGCCGCCTGAACGGGGGAATTGGCTGCCGTCGACTGCACCGAAAAGCCTAGCACGTTGGAGGCCGATTGCGGGGTCGACACCGCCGCAGCGGCTTGTTTTTGCGCCAACGGCAGGCGCGCCGCCGGGTCTCCCAACAGCACGTAACCGGACAGGTCTTGACGGGCCATCCACAGGTTGGCCTTCTGGATCGCCCGCTCGTCGTCCTCCACGATCACATCTCCCGTCGACTGCGACCTTGCCTCCTCGTCGTACATGACGGACAGCTCGACCGACTTTTCGGAGAAGAAGCGCAGCAGGTTTTGGTAGGCCACACCTTGCCGCGCGCCCTTGGCAAGCGAGGCAAATACGCCTTGAAAACGTGATACCCGGGTGCCGCCTTCGGCCCCTAGATCTTGAAAGCTGTAGGTCCAGGCCAGGTCACAATGGGCGATGACCCCGAGCGGTCCCTTGGGGTTGGCCAGCACCGTCCGGGGTAGGGCCGCCACGAAGGGTCGCTCCCCTTGCTTGGGCAGACTGGTCAAGACGGCGCTCACGCGATCGTCGAAGGCCCCCGCATCTTGGAGCTTCGCGAGCCAGTGATAATAGGCGCTCACCTCGGGCGTCCCCCCGCCGTAACAGGCAAGGTAGAACCACATTCCACCGGGTAGGAACGGGTCCTCCCCCAGGTCTTCTCCGAGGATGCGTTGCCCTGCACCGAGGCTCATCGCGCCTTGCAAGACGCGCTGCTCGTCCACCGAACGCCAACCTGCCCTGGGTGCCCCCAGGCCGTGGCTCATCGAGCACAAGACGGCTGGATCGGAGCGGCGCACCTGGGCCAGAAATGCATCCCTCGCGTCCTCCGGATCGAGCTCTAGGCCGACCACCTCTTTCACCGGGAAACGACCCTCTGCCATGCGCGCCTGGGCCTGACTGGTGCTCGGTTGCATCAGCGCTTTGTGGCCCACCGTCGTCGCCTTGGTGCCGTCGCGGACGGTGCAGTATAAAGATCTTGCCATGGCCTCCGTGGAGGGCGCCTTTTCCCAGGCCAGGGTCTTCTGGACGTAGTTGGCGTAGTCCTGATCGGCGCGGCCCGTCAGCCTCCCAACGAAGGTGTTGCTCGCCATGATCTGCTGAAGCTCCAACGACACCTGATCCAGGTCGCCCAGCACAAGGAGGTAGCGCGGCAAATCCTGCTCCGGGACGGCCTCGTCCCAATAGACCTTGTTCTTCCAACGGACAGACTCGCTGGCGTCCATGCGATTTTTGACGCGGTAGACGCGGGCTGGCGCGCCTTGGGCATCTTCCCGGGCCTTTCGCAGCGGCGCGACCAGATCGAGCAGGTGGTCGCCCACGGCGCCTTCGGGCGCGATGATGCCCCAGCGCTGCAACGACAGGTCGTTCGGATCGGCGGAGATGTCGCTGAGGTGGGCCGGCTGGGTCGCCTCCTGGGGGCGCGGCGCAGATGCTGCGGCGTCGAGCGGAAGACCCTTGTCCAAGAACGGTTCGGAATCGTCGGCGTGGGCCAACAGTAGCTCGATGTTCAACGCAGAGCTCCTTGGGAAATCGACATTATCTCCGCCGTAGAGCCTCGCCCACAAGCACTTTGATTCGTTATCTTTGTTACGATTCAATGGCGGCTTTTTTGTTCGTTTGCCCTTTGCGGTCCGAGACAGAAAGGCGGTAGGCTGCCACGATGGAACCCACGAAGCGTCCTGACGACGAGAACCCGAGCGCCTGGAAGCGCCTAGAAATCGAGCCGCCTGGGGGCAAGGCGCCGGCCTCCGCGGCGCTGCGCGTTTTGTCGATCGATGGCGCCGGCATTTACGGCTACGTCGGCGCGCGTTGGCTGCGTCAGATTTGGGAGAAGGTGCCGACGTTCCTGGCCCCCGATCCGGCGCACGAGATAGCGCTCTTCGCCGGCATCTCCTCGGGCGCGGTGAACGCTCTTTTGCTCGCCAAGCACGAAGATCCTCGGGAGGCTCTGCGCACGAAGGAGCTCGAGTCGTTCTGGAAGGCGCCCAACGGGGCCTTCGCCAACACGAACCCCATGGCCAGCATGCTCAGCCTGATGGGCATGACACCTTTGTTCAGCACGAGCGACTTCATCCGGCAGCTCAAGGAACATTTCGGCGACATGCGCCTCGGGGACCTCAAGCACCCTGTCTTGATTGGCACCTTCAACTTCCATGGGTCGAGCGGCAAGATCGATTTCGGGAGCGAGTCTGACCTGCCCTGGACGTCCCCCGACACCTTCGCCAACCTGGCTCCCAACACCACACCGGGCAGCGAGAAGCGCCTGCGCCAGTGGCGCCCCAAGTTCTTCAACAACCTCCGCCGCAACGAGCCCGACAACGACGTGCGTGTGGTGGACGTCGCCTTCGCGGCCGCGGCGCCTCCACCCCTGCGCGCCATCCGCGGGGGCCTCGGCGATGCCGCCGTGTTCACGGCGAATCCCTCCGTCGAGTGCATGACGGCCCTGCTCGACCTGTTGACCTGGCTCCGGCCCGAGCGGCGCAAGGCGATGCTCAACGAGGCCTTGCGCGCGACCCGGGTCGACATTCCGGTGGGCGCCGTCGAGCAGGATGCCTACGACATTTACGACTCCATCTTCAACGAGGCAGGGACCCTGGAGTCCGTTCAGGCAGCGGCCGCCCGCGCCCAGGCACGGAGCGGTTCCACCGATGCCGCGCTTACTTTCGCCTACGACGACGAGACGCGCGCTGTCGGCGAGTTCGATGCGGACCATGCCTCTTCCATCCAGGATCCGGAGCAGCTCAAGGCCGTTCGGGCGAAGTTTGTGGACCTCGTCATGGACGAGTACACCGGAATCATGCAGAAGGTCTTCCGCCGGGCCCGCGTGATGTCCGTGGGAGATGGCGTGGTGGAGGCCAACTACTGGCTCAAGGACTACGCCATGGGCAACACACCTTACTCGGCGATGCCCACGAATCCTTCGATGAAACAGTGGTTTCCACCTTCTTACCTGTTGGCCCTCGACGCACCCAGGCAGAGCGCCCACTACGTCACCGAACGGCTGCTCGGCACCATGCGCTACCACCGCCTCAACCCGCCGCTCATGGAGCTCCCCACCGTGGTCGCCACCATGATGACGCGCTTTTGGCCCTGGCACGAGGTGATCGTCCAGGCCATTGACAAGCAGGTGGAGTCCGACACCTCCAAGAAGGCCATCCAGTCCACCGTTGACTTTGTCGAGAATGACTGGCTCTCGCTCGGGCCCGCAAAGAGGTAAGGTTCACAGCGGCACGCCGTCGAAGCGGAGCGGGCTGCACCTTACCTCCAGGGCTTGCCACAACCTTGCCATGTCGGCAGGGTCGAGGTGCGTGTCGATGCGGTGCAAGCCGTTGGGCACGGGCGCCGTGGCGAGGCGCACGAGCCCGAGCATCTGCATGGTCACAATCGAGTCGATGTACTCGGTCTTGACGCCCTTCTCGTAGCGCGCAAAAAAGTTCACCACGAGCCCATTGGCGAGCAGTACGAGCGTCTTGGGCCGACCTCGATAGACGATGTGGTAGACAAGGCCGACGTCCGGGCGCACCTCTTTGCGAAGGCTCAACACCTTGCGCAAACGGTCGGTCAGGTGGCTGGCAAGAGCGGCACGCAGGCCGCCGACAGGGACGTCGGAAAGGGCCTGGGTGAGCTCCGCCGATGCCTCCGCGAGCTTCGCGGCGAGGGTCAGAGGGTCGTTGGACACCGCGAGCAGCGCCTCCACCTCCGCCGCGTCGTCGGCCGCCACGAACGTTCGTCGCTCCCTGTAAAAATCGGAGAACCAAACGAGCGCGTCGTCGACCGTGGCAGCACCGTGCAGCAAGCTCAACAACCGCCCGAGGAGCACCATCGCGCGCTTGAACTCGTAGTCTTTGGACGAGGCGCTGAGCAGCGAGAGCATGTCGCCTTGGCTCTCGTCCGTCGTCAAGGTCCGGTCCAGGAAGGCGTCCAGGTCGGCCTCCCGAAAGGCCTCGAAGCCGGTGGAGCCGATGACGGTGTCGATGCCCGCGTGGATGAGCGGCGCCAGGGTGCGGAACGCGAACACGAACGAGCCGTCCAGCAGCGTGACCTTCTTCTGCCCCGACGCCCCTTCGAAGTAGCGCGTTTTGGCGCTGCCGTCCGGAAGAGACTCCTCCGCGGAAGCCGTGAAGCCCTGGGCCGCCGCCACCTCCACGACCCAGTCGTCCTGGTCGGGCCCCACGTTGGTCAGCACGGCCTCGTCGTGAGTATGCGTGGCGAAGAAGTGCTGGAGCGCGGCGCGAGCGCCCTTTGGCGCCAGCGAGAAGGGGGCCCCGGACAGGGGTCGGTCGATGGCGATGGGAAGACACCTGGGGCCCACAAAAAAGCGGCTGATGCGCTTGTATTGCAGGCGCGTGGCGGCGTGTGGAAACCTTGTCTTGTCCATGCTGCGCTTGAAGGGTTTGTCTGCGACATCGACGACGAACACGTTGGCCGTGCTGTTGTGCGCGAGGACGAGCTGCTCGACCAAGCGGGTGCCGATGGCGCCGTTGCCCCCGAGGATGGCGGGGCGCCGCGCCGCAAAGGTGGGTAGACCCAGGTTGCCAAAGGCGGTGGACGCGGCGCCAAGCACCGCCTCGGCCACCCCGAACCCCTCGTAGATGAGCTTGATGTCCTCCATCGCGCAGGACAAAACGGGTAAGATCGCCTGGCCGTGCTGTTCGATGACGGCGCGGTTGCGCCGTTCCCCCGCCGTGGTCACCTCCACGGCGCCCACCAACATCTTGCTGTCGACGGCGCGTTTGACGGCCTCGTGGAGCGGGTGTTGGTCGTCGAAGTAGGCCGCGTAGACGATCGGAATCAGGTAAGCTCCGTCCTCGTAGATGAGCAAAAGCGAGCCTTCGTCTTCGCAGGTCTTCAGGGCCTTCGCCAGGCGCAGCGCGCACAGTCGGGTCATGGCCTCCAGGTAACCGCAGGTGGCCTTCGCGCCCTCGAACATGAACCTCAGCTCTTCCTCGGCGGCGGCGTCCAGAAAGCTCGATTGGGCGAAGTCGAACAGGTGCTCCGTGGGGCGAACGGGGTGCTCGCGCGCGGTGAGGCAGTAGTAGTTTCCACCGGAGGCATGATCGAGCATCCGCGCCGACAACCACGAAGTTTCGCCGTAGGGGATACCGATGTAGCCTTCGACCTTGAAGCCATGCCGCACCAGGGACTGGAGCGTCTGCGCCACCTCCGGCGTGCGATGATGGACCGTCAAGACGCGGAAGCCGCGCCCGGCGTGGGGCGGCAGCGCTTGGGAGATGAAGCGTTGGATCGGCATGTCGATGTTGCGCACGATGCTGGTCAGGTGGCGGTGGTCGGCCCCTTCGTCGTCGGCCGAAATGTAGAGGCAGACGGTGGCTCCCTCGTCGCTGCCAGCGCCCTTGATCTGCCAGCGAATGAAATAGGCCGTTTCGCGCTGCCCGCGCCGCTTTACGCAGGACAAAACGCCGCTTTGACGGGACCCCGCGGTGCCGAGACGGTACTGGAAAGCCGTCGAGGTCAGACCCTTGGGCGGACGCCCCTCGCGGATCAGGGAAAAGACGTGCTCGAGCACCGAGAAGCCGGAAGGCTCGCCCTCGGCGAAGACGGCAAGATCGGCGAGGTAGGAGAACACTGCGAGCCGAAACGTCTCCTTGTCGGGTTGGGCCGTCAGGTCTCCCCCGGCGGCGCCGTGGAGCCCAGAGAGGATGAAGCTCGCCGGATCGCGGATCGTCACCGTCTTTTCGATGGGCGTCGTGGGGTCGCAATAGCTCCGCTCACCGGCCAGCTCTTCGGCCAACACGTGCACGAAATAGTCTCGCATCAGCGCGTCGATGAGCGCTGTGTTCTGCTCGCGGACCATGTGCGCCATGCCGGCGCTCAAATGCCGAAACACCGAGAGACCGATGGCAGGCGCCTCCCGACAGAGCTGTTCGAAGCGCTGGGGCTCGACGGCAAAGACCTGGGCACCTTCTTCGGCCGCCACCGCGGACGCGGAGCGGGCAAGACCCTGCAACAAGGCCATCTCCCCAAAGCTCTCCCCCGGGCGCAGGCGCGACAGCACGCGCGGCCTCGCGCCGCCCGTGCCGAACGGATGCGTGCCCTCCGGAGTAAAGACGATTTCGACCGCGCCGCGCACGACGACGTAGAGGTCCTTCTCCAAGCTACCCTGCTCGAAGATCGTGTCGCCCGCGCCAAAGTCCAAGACCCGGCCTGCGCCCCGCACGAGCGCCGCATCAGCCTCCGAAAGACCTTGAAATACTGACTTTTCCAGCACGAGCCCGCGGACGTCCATGGCTCCATGGGACGCCGAAACGGTACGACCGTCAAGGTGTGCTTCCGAACCTATCT
>CAYLJT010000063.1:0-16745 GCA_964383995.1 uncultured Polyangiaceae bacterium | reverse complement strand
TCAGAGACGCCGTCGGTGAGGCCCACGCACAGGGCATCCTACATCGGGATTTGAAGCCTGAAAACGTGATGCTCTTGAGCCGCGGCGAATAACCCGACTTCGTGAAGGTCCTCGAGTTTGGCATCGCGCGCCTCGATTGGGCGGGCTCGCTGGCCACGCAAGCGGGCCTCATCTTCGGCACCGCGAAGTACATGTCGCCGGAGGGCGCGGAGGGCCGCCCGGTGGGACCGCAGGCCGACGTGTACTCCCTCGCGACCATCTTGTTTCAGTGCCTTTCCGGGCGCACGCCGTTCGAAGGCGAGTCGCCCGTGGCGCTCTTGCTTCAGCATGTGAGCGCGACGCCGCCCGACCTGCGAAGCATCGCGCGCGCGAGCTACGTGCCCGGCCCGATCGCCGCGGTGATCATGGCAAACCTGGCCAAAGAGCCCGAAAAACGCGCCAACAACGCGCGCGCCTTCGGCCGCGATTTGATCCAAGCCGCGCGCGCGAGCGGCCTCGATCCCGACCCCATCGTGTCGTCGACGGGCTACGTGTTCGGGGCCGGACCGGTCGTTCGTTTGGTCTCCAAAGAACGCACGAAAGCCCTCGATTTGTCGCCCGATCTCGCCGAAAAAATCGGCGGCCGCGCGGCTATCCCAGCACCTCCATCGTCTTCGCCGTCGAGCCCCGCAGGTCACACGGTGGCCGGTGAGCCCGCGCTGTTGCCCCCCGCGTCGCAACGCACGTTGATCGATCCCGACCTTGTTTTGCCGGTATCTTCGCGGCCTGGGCTCACAGCGGTGCCGTCCTCGCCAGCGTCGAGCGAAGGCCCCCCAGCCAGCGCAAGGTCGTCCCTCGACTGGAACGACGCGCCGAGCGGCCCGGCTTCGATCCCCGCCCACGGCACGATGCAAGGGGCCGAACTGCCACCCACAGCGCGGCGCGACGAGCCCTCGCTGTGGGCCCGGCTCGCGCGCGTCGTGGCCATCGCCGCTGCGGCGTCGGTGGTGGCGATGGGCGTCGTGGCCGGTGGACATCACCTGTCGACCCTTGAAACAGGCTCCGAAACCTCTGTCGATGGGCTGCTCGAAGAGAGCCGCGCGTGCATCCAGGAGCGGGCGTGGGACACGCCCCCCGAGCGCAACGTGAAAGATCTCACGACCCGCGCCGCGCAGCTCGCGCCCGACGATCCGCGTGTCGGCGAGGTCAAACGCGAGGCCGCCGAGCGCATCGTGACCGACGCCCTCGGGCTCAAATACGCAGGCGACGCGGCCAACGCGATGCGCCTCGCGCAATTGGCCGTTGAGCTCTCGCCGGGCCTCGCCACGGCGGAGCACCTTGTGCGCGAGCTGCGAGGCCCGATGATCTCCGAGCCCGCGCCGCCGACCGAGCCCGAGCCGCCCGTCGACAGCAGCGCACCAACGCCCCACGCGTCGCCGAAATCAGGGTCGCACGCGCGCACGCCGCCCACTGCCGGCGGACCCAAATCGCCGCCGGCAAGCTCCGCCACGACACCGCCTGCCACGCCTTCCGCGACGCCTGCGAAGGTGCCTGCGGGGGCCGCCGCAGCCCGCGCAACGGGCCCCGTATTGCCACCCTCGCCGCCTCCCTTGCCGAGCGGGCACGGCCCCGACTCCCAGGGTGGCCCGTGGCTCTGAACCGCAACGCGAAGCGAGGCCCGCGAGCGGCCGCCGCCGCCGTTTTTTTGTGCGGTATTTGCGCGGTTTCTTCGGCCTTCGCTCAAGAGAGCGCGGCCTCCCAGAGGGCGCGCGCGGCCTTCGAAAAACAGCGGCCCTACACCACCGCCGAGGTCGCGGCGGGCTTCTTCTCGCTGCCCGCCGCCGAGGTCTGCGTGGCGTCGCTCGATCAGTGCGATCAAGGCGAGACCAGCGTCGCCGTGGGCATCCACAACCTCTATCGCACGGGCGCCGTGGGCGTCGGTGCAGGCATCGTCTGGGCAACCACGCTGCGCTCCGACCTCGCCAAAGGGGTCGCCGATCTGGAGCGCGATCACTCCCGTCGCTACTTCTTGGTGGAGGGCGTTTTTCGCTACTACGCGCTGCACACCGATACCCTCGAATGGTGGGTTGGCTCGACGTTCGGAGGGGTCGTGGTCAACGACTCGTGGACCGTCAAAGAAGATCGCGAGCCCTACTCGGACACGGCCTACGTGGGCCCGCGCGCGGCGACCGTGGGCACCGAAGGCCTGGCGAGCGGCATCGCGTTCGGCACCGAGTGGTCGTTCGCCCCCAACTGGTCGTTCGGAGGCGCCCTGCGCTACGCCATGTGGTTTCTGCCGGAGACGCCCGAGCGCTCGCCCACCGGCGACTACGCGTCCCTCAAAGGTCGCGTCGACATGTTCGATTTGGGCCTCGTCCTGGCCTATCGCATTTCGCTTTGACCTTGCAGGACGCGCCGCGACGCGAGGCACGTTGACGCGAGGGGCAGCGGTGGGTACGAGGTCGCAAAGCCCAGGAGCACCCATGGCCCTCGACCAGGCAAGCGTCGGCTACGTGACGCAGCCCTACGCGTTCACCTACGACTGGAAAAACCTCGCCACCTACGCCCTCGGCATCGGCGCCAAGCGCGACGAGCTTGCGTACCTCTACGAGGGCATCGCGGGCGGAATGAGCGTCTACCCCACGTTCGCCGTGGTCCCCGCCTACGACGCGGTCGTCGACTTGCTGGCGCGCACCGGGGGTGACCTCGCGATGGTGGTGCACGGCGGTCAAACCGTCCGTGCCTACGGCGCCATTCCGGCGTCAGGCACGCTGTCCACGACAGGCACTCTCACTGGCATGTACGACCTCAAGAAGTTTGGCCAGGTCGTCCTGGAGACCAAGACGACCCTCGACGGTGTGCCCCTGTTCGACACCACGTGGTCCATCATCTACCGCAACGCAGGTGGCTTTGGCGGCCCCCGGCCCCCCACCTCGAACGACCCCAGCCCGCCGAAAGATCGCGAGCCCGACTGGACCTTCTCCGAGGCCACATCGCCCGAGCAAGCCCTTCTTTATCGCATCTCGGGCGACCGCAATCCCCTCCACGCCGATCCCGGCTTCGCGGAGGCGGTGGGCTTCCCCCAAGGGCCCATTCTTCATGGTCTATGCACCTACGGATTCGCCGCCCGCGCCATCGTCAAGAAAGGCCTCAACGGCGACGTCTCTCGGCTCAAGGCCTTTGGTGCCCAGTTTCGCAAACCCGTTTGGCCCGGGGACACACTCGTAACCTCCGGCTACGATCTCGGTGACGGAAAACTATCCGTCGTGACCACGGTGGAGGGTCGTCCCGACGCCGTTCTCGCGAGCGCGTGGGCTGAGGTAGGCTAATTTCGACTGCGTTTTTCGAGGAAATCCGATGAGCAAATCCAAGGACAAGAATCCCTCGCACGATGACGAGACCGAGGACGAGACCTCGGACGCCGCCGAAGCGAAACCCGCCGTAACCGAGCGCCGCAAGCGCAAAGACGCGCACCACGACGAGGACCACCACCACAAGGAGCCCGAGCCCGACGCGCCCGAAGATCAGGAGCCCGGCTGGTGGATGCCCCACTCCGTCCTCGGAATCTTGGTGGTGATTGGCATGCTCGGCTTCTTCGGCGTCTTCAACAAGACCTTCGCCTTCATGCGGGCGACGCCGCCGCCGGACGCCGAGACGGCCACGACCGAGACCCACAAAGAGGGCGCGAAGACAGCCGAAACGAAGCCCACGATGCCTCCGCCGCAGCCCCAGCGCCCGGCCCAGCCTCCGCAGGTTGCGCCCCAGCAAGAGCGGGAGATGTTCGGGGCAAAGCACTTGTTGGTCATGTATAAGGGCAGTCTGAGGGCGCCCCCGACCATCGAGCGCACGCAAGAAGAGGCCAAAAAGCGCGCCGAAGAGGCGCTCGCCAAGGCCAAGAAGCTCGGCAAAGACAAGTTCGCGGACGTCGTCAAAGACTACTCCGACGAGCCCGGCGCCGCCCAGCGCGGAGGCGATCTAGGTCAGTTCCCCAAGGGCGCCATGGTGCCTGAGTTCCAGGCCGCCTTGGAGAAGCTGAAGGTCGACGAGATCAGCGGAATCGTCGAGACCAAGTTTGGCTACCACGTGATTTTGCGCACGAAGTAGCCACCACTTTCGATCTCCTGCCCAATCACGGAGCGGCGCGAAGGTTCTTCAGCCGCTCCGTTTTTTCGTCCCGCGTCAGTGTGATATTGGCAAGCTCCTGCGCCGGCATCCCCGCGCGCAAGAGGCGCACCTCGTCGCCGACGCCCACCACGCCCGCCTTCGAGACGGCAAACAGCCATTCTCCTTTGACGCCCTCGCCCTCGCCCATCATCAGGCGCACCACGGGCTCACCGCCGACCTTTTCGCTCGAGGCGCCCGGCATCTTGCCCAGTGTCGCGAGGATATCCTTCGCTTGGTCGACGTCAGTCTTCGGGATGGCCGCTACGCGATAGCGCTTTTCCCCGAGCCGATAATAACCGTAGGCACCGCCCACGCCCTTCAAACTGGCCAGTTGGTCCAAAAGCACCCTGACGCCCAGCGGCAGGCGGTCCTCGACGGGCAACATGGCCACCGCGGGGGGAGGCGTCGTGTCGCCAAGAACGTGCGCGCCAACCTCCTTGAGCAGGGGTGGCAGGAGCGCATCGGCCGCTTTACGCACGCTGGTCTCCGAGGCCGTCTGGTCGTTGTACGTCATTTCGACGAGGTAAGGTCCGCGCCACAAATAGGCGTTTCCAAGCCCGAGCGCCGCGACGCCGGGGGCCTCGACGGGCCTTGGCGTGGCCTCGTCAGCGGGGTCGCCGTCGCCCACCACGCGCTGGGTGAACATCGCATAGGCTCCTTCGGACGAAGCGAATTTGGAGATGTAAACATCGAGTGTGGCCGGGGTCCCGCCGCCGTGCACATAGCGCAGCTCGACAACCCTCTTGACGCCAAACCGCCGATAGACCTCGCACTCGCCGTCGAACAAGTCGCAAATGCGGTCGATGGGCTTTTGCGCACCTTCGCCGTAGGTCTTGGCGCTGCCGTGGGGGTCGAGGCAAAAATCTCCCGTTTTTCGGGGGAAAAAAGGCGCGGTCTCGGGATCCTCCAGGGTCCCGCCGCCCCCCTCGCACGTCGACGGCGGGGCTGCCGGAGGCGGAGGTAGCCTTTGCGGAGGCGGCTCGTCCTTGCACGCAGACAGAAAAATGAGGGGCAAAATGGCGAAAATGGGGCGGAAGTTCACGGCCCTGTGCCTAGCACCTTTTTTCATAGCGCCGCAATCGTTAGCAGGGCCAAACGTCGGGGGCGAAGCCAGCGCGACGAAGGGGAGGCCACGGAATTTTCCGTGGCGCGGTCGCGACCGCCCCGGGGGCCCGCCGGGTGCCGGTGAAACCGAGCGCAAGGGGGCGCGAATTCGGGGTCGCTCGAGGCCGGACATGCCCGAAGACCGCGGGGATTGGCTGGGCATGGTGATTGCTCAGGCTTCGCTCTTGGTGAAACGTCCGTACCGGCTCGTGTTGGCTCCAGCAAAACCAAAACGCGTGAATGCGCGGGGATTCACGTTAATCGAGCTCATGGCGGTGGTCACCATCATCGGCATCTTCGCCGCCGTGGCCATGCCGTCGTTCATCGACCAAATGCGCGACCGCAGGGTCAACGACGCGACGTTGCGTATCGCGGGCCTCTACCGGCTGGCCCGCACGAAAGCCCTCGCCTCGGGGCGGGCGACCCGGTTCGTCTGGGACAGCACGCAGGGCACCCAGGGCTATGTTTGGGTCGAGCAGCACCCCAACGCCGACCCCACCTGCGATCTTGCCAACTGGCCCGCTGCGGCGCCGACCAACACCAACGCCGTGGCCTACTTCAACAGCTCGAATGGCCGCTACGAGCTGGCCAGTATCACGCTCTATTCGCCGGGAGCCGCCGCCGTCGCCGCTGGCCAAGTGTGCTTTACCCCTCTCGGACGGGCCTACTTTGGCGGCACGTTGGCGGGCCCCCTGACACCCCTCGTGGGCGTCGCGAGCATGAAGGTCACGAACACCAAAACGGGCTTTCTTCGGCAGATTTTCATGCCGCCGAGCGGCGCCGCGAGGGTCGAGCTATGAGCCTTTCCAGCCTCAAAAGGCGTTTGGCTCGCCGGGCGAGCGGGGCCCTTGGCTACACCCTGGTCGAGGTGATGGCGGCCCTCGGCGTGCTGAGCGTGGGGATCGTCGGCATCGCGGGCCTGCAAAAGGTCACCATCGTGGGCAACTCCAACGCTCGTAACGTGGCGGCGGCCAACGCCCTCGCGACGGGCTGGGCGGAGCGCCTGCACGACGACGCGGTCGGTTGGTACGACGACACGACGCTGCTCAACACGCGCTGGCTGAAGGACGCCGATGGACCGACCCTGGTCAACTTCGAGATCCTCACGTTTGGCTCCGAGCGGGCCGACGTGACGGGCGCCGACATCTACACCGGCGACGGCAATCAAACGGCGTTTTGCACGCGAATGACGCTGACGCGGATGTACCCCGATCTGATCAGCGCGACGATTCAGGTGTTTTGGGATCGTGGCGGCAACCCGATCCCCGATTGTTCTCAGCCGCCCTTGCCGGGCTATGGCGTGCACTCCCTCGTAACTGGCATTCGCGCAAACGTATGGAACCCGTCCAACTAACCATGTTGCGTCCTAGAGTCCGTGGAGCGAAGCGAGGCTTTACCCTCGTCGAGCTCATGGTCGCCATGGCCGCGGGCATCACGGTGTCCATGGCGGCTATCATGATGTCGAAGGACGCATCGCAGTTCTTCCAGCACGAGGCGCGTATTTCTTCGGCCCAGTTGTCGTTGACCTTGGGCATGAACCGGCTGCAAACCGATCTGCAAAGGGCGGCGCTCCTCTCCACCCGAAACATCCAGTGGGACGGCACCAACAACGTCATTTGCGGCAGCGCGCCGACCGGTCCGTTGGGGCTCCAGAAGCTCGCGGGCATCACCATCGAACAAGGTGGCTCGGCGATCAACGCGCCCGATAGTGTGGCCAATGGCCTCAACCCCGACGCGATCGTCATCGGCGGCAGCCTGTCCACGACCGAGCAGTTTGCCATTCGCACCACGGTGTCCGGCGCAGGCTCACTGACGATGCGCCTCGAAAACGACGACGCCATGAAGCGCACCCGGGCGCGCGCCGTGGCGGGGGCCGGCGAGACCATCTCCGAGCTGTTTCGCGCGGGCCGCTTCGTGCGCATCATCGATCAAGGCTACAAGCAAGAGTACGGGGTCATTTCCGGTGTGAGCGAGGGGCCGAGCACCGACCCCTACGTGGACGTGACCCTGGCCTCGACGCCCGCGATCCCGGTCGTACCTGCCAGTCCGTGCGGCCTCCATGGCTACGAGACAGGCGCCGTGTTGAGCGTCGTTTACCGGGTGCGCTACGAGATTGCCAGTATGGCGGGCGACCCGAGCTACGGCCCGATCGTGGCCCCGGTCAACGCCAGTTTGACGGGAGATGCGCTGAGGACCGAGCTTGTGCGAACGGAGCTCGACGAGAACGACACACCCATGCAGCCGGGTAGCACGACGCCGCCCGAGCTCGTGTCGGAGTACGCGGTCGACCTGAAGTTCGGCGTCGAAATCGCCACCATGGATCCGGTCACCAACCTGGTCACGAGCACCCGCCACCCCATCGCCAGCCCCGAGGACGCGGCCATTTATGCGACCGCGTCCGACGTCTTGAACGCTGGTGGAACGCCCCAATACGTGCGCTCCGTGCAGGTGCGGCTGGCCACCCGCGCGCGGGCGCCCGACCGCTCGAACGACCTGGACATCGACCTCGGTCAGGTGCCGGACGGCCGCCTCGGGCGCTTCAAGCTCACCGGGGTGACGGGCGGCCCCCAATTTGCTCGTGTTCGCACGCTTTACACTGACGTTTACCTCCCCAACCAGGCGAGTCTACCGTGATGACGCGAAAGCACATTCGACGCACGCGTGAGCGGGGAACAACGCTGTTCATCGTGGTGCTGGTCATGGCCATGCTGGCCACGATTGGCTTGTTCGCGGCCAGCGGCGCGAACCTCGCGACCGCGGCGAGCGGCGGCGCGCGCCAAAGCATGCAGACGCACTATATCGCGGAGTATGCCATTTTGGCGGCGACGGCCGAACTGTCGGGGGCGAGCGTGGAGGCCTATTTGCGGACCATGTCCGACCCGACGAACAACCTCTTTTGCGAGTCCCAAGACGTCTCTTCCACGAGCGGCACGCGCACCTGTTACAAGTTCGGGCGGGCGGCCCTCGAAGCGACCTCCGGCAAGCAGTTCTTCATTCCTGCCTCCCCGGGCAGCTTTGGCAGCTTGGGGCCCATGGGGATCGACGCCGATTTCATCGTGGAGCTGACCGACTTGGTGCCAGCCACGGTGCCTGTTCCAGGCTCCGACCTCTCGCGCACGGGCACGGCCAACGTCACCTACATGGGCGTCACGCTGACCGCCCGGGCGCAGACGTTGCTCACCGCGACCGGTCAGTCGACGAGCCTCCACGCCACCCGCGCTCACCTCATCGTCGGGCCCGTTCCGGCAAGTTTCTAGGGAGACCACCATGCGAAAGCGCGGTCCGCTCGACAGGCAGTTTCTTCTCCGGACGCTCGGTAGCTCGGCGGGGGCGCTGCTCCTCTTTTCGGGCTCGCAAGCCATCGCACAAAACGACCTGAGCCCGCCCCTCCCCAACGTGCTTTTGTTGGTCGACTCTTCGGGCTCGATGGAGCGCATGATCGATGGCAAGGTGCCTCAAAACGCGGGCGCGACGTGCACGCCAGGCACCCCCATGAACAAGACCCAGTGGAACCGCTGGGCGACGCTCGTCCAGGTGCTCTCGGGCGACATCGAGAACTTCTCTTGCCAAGCCGTCGATCGCAGCTCGAGCGCCTTCAAGACCGAATATAGCTGGGGCGGTATCACGCCTTACGATTACCAATACCACCTTCCCTTCCACCGCTTGGTCTCGAACGACTGCGTGGCGGGTCCAGGTCAGATGGATCCGACGCTCTGGTACGACTGGCCCGCGCCGGCGCCGGGCAACCCCTTCAACAACCAGGGCGCCATCAAGTACCACAAATACAGCGATCCTTCCCAAGCGTGCGTTACGCCCTTCGGCTCCACGTCCCCGGGCCTGCTCGATACCTTCCTGAACCAGATCCGCTTTGGCCTGATGACGACGGACACGTTGCCGGACAAGGGTACGGGCATCTCGGGCACCGGACACAACGCCACGACGGGCATCGCGGGGCAGTGGAGCTACTACAAAGACTGGGACACGGGCGGCGTCAGCGCCACGGGCAGCTTGCCCAACTGCCAGTTTCCGGTCGACTACGAGGTCGGCGCGCGAAACCCGGGCGCCCCGGCGTGGGAAGGTCGGCTGATCCCGTTTGGCCATTACGACGCGGGCGTGGCCGAGCTGAGCCTTTTGAACCAGCACATCCAAGAGGTGCTGCTGTCGACGAGGCCCTACGGGCGCACACCGCTCGGCGGGCTGATGCAAGACGCCGAGGACTTCCTGCTTTACGAAGACTTTCCGGATCCCAAGAATCCAGGTCAGTTCCTCGGCCCGGCGGCGGATCCGTACGTGACGGGTGGTTGTCGCGAGCAGTTCATCATTCTGCTCTCGGACGGTGAGCCGGAGAGCGAGCTGCGGCCCGCGTGCACCGCCGTCAATGGTTGTCCTTACCGGACGCCCGACGTGATCGCCGGGGAGCTCGCAGGGTTGTCACCCCTGCCCGTCGTGACCTACGTCGTGGGCTTCGGCGTGGAGCAACAATCGGGTGTCGACTGCACGACGCTCGACGCGACGGCGTTTGCCGCGGGTGGCGTGTGTGCCAATCCGTCGTCGGCGCTGGCTGCCTGTTGCAACCTCGCGCAGGTGGCCGTCGCGGGCGGCACGGGGCACGCTTACTTCGCGAACGACGTGTCGGGGCTCAGCCAGTCTTTGTCGCAAATCCTGTCGCAAATCGCGCTGAGCAGCTCGACGAGCCGCACCCTCCCCGCCTTCGGCGCCACGGCCAATCCAGGCTCGCTCGACAAGGGCGTTCAGATGCTCTCGTCCTTCGCGACGCCCATCTCCGGAGACCTCTGGTATGGCGTCCTGGAGCGCAAGCGCTACCAGTGCACGAACGGCGGCGCGTCCTCGTCGCAAATCGCGTTCGATCCGACCGCGGGCGACAACTTCCACGACAACGTCAACTCCAACGACCCGATCCATCCTCGGAAGTTCTTCACGGCGATCCGGGTGCCGACCGGCGTCGGGCTTGGCAAGATCTACAGCGATCGCAACATTCGTCCGTACATCGCGACCGATGACGGTCTCGGGACGCAGGGCTCCAGCCCGGCGACCGACGACGTGCTGCGGGACGGCGGCGCGTTCGCCCAATATGTGCCGGCAGCAGCCCTTGGTATCGACCCTTTGACCGCCGCGACGTCCTGCTCCACGCCCTTCAAGACCCCGATCGACACGCAGTGCGCCGAGCGGCTTCTGCGCTGGAACGTCGGCGAGGTCAACACGAGCCTCGACCCCGCGTTGACCGAGACACGCGACGCGGCAGCGTGCCCGCCGGGGCGCACCTGCTCCGAGCTCGGGGCCATCTACCATTCGACGCCCGTCTTGATGGGGCCGCCCCGCGAGTTCTTGCGCGACGCTTCCTACGAAGAGTTCGCGAGCACGGTGACCGGTCAGGGTAACCGCCCGCTGATGATGTACACGGCGACCACCGACGGGCAGGTCCATGGCTTCAAGGCGGCCGCCACCGACCCCACCGACACGTTCCAGGTGGATCAGGTGGAGAACAACGAGCTCTGGTCGTTCATCCCGCCCTACGTATTGACGAAGTTTTTGGCGACCTACAACCAGCGCGCGAATTTGCTCGATGGCAAGGTCGTCGTAAAAGACGTCGTTTTGTCTCGGTCATCGGGGCAAGCCCAGGCGGGCGCGACCTCGAACGGCGGCGCGACCTGGAATACGATGTTGGTGGGTGGCGGTGGCGAGGCGGGCGGCTTTTACTACGCGCTCGACGTCACCGACCCGACGGCGCCGAAGTTCCGTTGGCAGCTCTCCAAGGACTCGTTGGGGAGCGCGCTCTTCGGCTCGACGTCCGGTACACCGCTCATCACGACGGTAGCCATCAACGTCTCTGGCGGCCTGAAAGAGGTGGCCGTAGCGGTCTTGCCGGGCGGCGGCACGGTGTCGAAGGGCGGCGTCTGCAACCGACAAACGACGGATTTCTCCAAGGTCGACGTGGACTCCACGGACGGCCTGGACACCCCTCGTACACAGGTGCGCTGTTGGGGCACGGGCCTGACCCCCGGGCCCGCGCGCAGCGTCTCGATCGTGCGGCTCGACACGGGCGAGGTGATCATGAGCTTCCGCGGCGCGACCGGCGACGGTCCGCTGCTCTTGCAGGCGAGCCGTTACAAGGTCGTGAAGTTCGACTCGCCCATGACCGGCGTGCCGGTGGCCTACCCAGGCGAGCCCGGCAAGGTGGCCGAGAAGATCTACATCGGTGACGCCGATGGCACACTGTGGCGCCTCAACGTCGCCGACCCGACCCCCGCGAACTGGACGGTGGACCTGGCGTGGGACGCCTACCCCCAGCCCATGGTGGCGACGGATGGCCAACCCATCGACACGCCGCCGATCGTCTCGGTGGACGATCAGGGCAGCACGATCGTGCTGTTCTCCACGGGCGATCAAGAGCTGTTCACGTCGAGCGGCGCGATCAGCACGCGGGCCTGGTCGCTCAAGGAATTGCCGGTCAACGGCGGGACGGGCGCGACCGCGAACTGGATGATCCCATTCACGAATGGCAAGCGCATCACAGGGCCGATTACGCTGTTCGATCAGGTTGCCTATTTCACGACCTTCACGCCGCAGGCGTTGGTGCCGGGAGCGTCGACCTGCGGAGACGGTTATGCCCATGTCTGGGGCGTCCACTTCACCGCGGGCGCGACGGCGTTGCCGGCGGCGAACGACCCCTGTGAGCACGACGCGTCGGCCACGTTGCCCTATCCGCGCGCGGCGTTCCCCGTGCCCAACCCGGCCAACCCCGTTTATTGCAGTGACAAGCTGGACGGCTCCGTGGCCTTTGGCGCCGCTGTCGCTCAAACACCCTCGTGCTCGAGCACACAGACATTCACAGACCCCTACGGTCAAAGCTACTCGGCCATTGGCAGTGTCTCCGGGGGCAATTTCGAGCTTGTGCTGCAGACGGGCGCTGGCGGTCAGGCCTTCGATGGCGCGTCCACGCACTCGCTCACCATCCCCCTTCCCGCGCCGGCGCGGATGACCAAGATCGACTCGTGGGCTTGCATCCTCGAATAGGCACCTTCGCGCTCCTGCCCCTCGCGCTCTTTGCGGGTCTCGTTGGTGGTTGTCAGAACGACGGCTACACGGACCCGCCCGCGCCCGTCCTCGCGAACCACGGCAATTCGGCGCCCGTGGACCAAATCAAGCCGGGCGAGCTGGCGCAAGGCGACGTCATCGCCTTTGGTTTGCCCCTTCCGCGCGGCATGCGGCTGACGTCCCGCTTTGATAAGGCCGTGTTCGCCGATGGCACGGCGTCCGCCGAGGACGTAGCCAATTACTTTCGCGACCGGGTGACGGCGGGGCGGGTCGAGACGGGGCCCGCGCGCACCGTGTTCATGGGCGCCCGCGCGAACCTCGGCGACGGTGGCCTCTCGGGCCCTACGTTGCGCATCGAAATCTCGGGACGCCCGGGACGCACCGAGGTGGTCGTGCGCGACGAGACGCCCGCGGTGATCTCGTCGGCGAAATCGCAAGAAGAGGTCCTTCGCGAGTATGGCCTTGGTCCAGACGGCAAACTGCTGCCCAAACAAGAGCTCGAATAGGCCCCTTCCGCGCAAAGGAAGCATCGACTTCGCCGGCCAGAGAGTGGTAAATCGCCCGCGTGTCGACCGACGCCTCCGGGCCCCTTCTTCGCACGCCCCTTTACGACGAGCACCGGGCCCTCAACGCCCGACTCGTCCCCTTCGCTGGCTGGGAAATGCCGGTCCAATACGCGGGGGTGACCGAAGAGCACCACGCCGTGCGCAACGCGGCGGGCCTCTTCGATGTGTCCCACATGGGGGAGATGATCCTCACGGGCCGCTACGCAGGCGAGGTCGTCAACTACCTGATCACCAACGACGCATCGCGCTTGGTGGACGGTCAGGCGCTCTACACCTGCGCATGCAACGAGGCCGGCACCATCCTCGACGATCTCATCGTGTATCGCGTCGAGCAAGAGCGCTGGCTCGTGGTCTGCAATGCCTCGAACCGCGCCAAAATGGTCGCCCATTTCCAGCGCGCGTGCGTCGACCACTGCGACTTCGAGGACGCCTCCGATAGGACGGCGCTCATCGCGCTGCAGGGCCCGCGGGCCATCGAAATTGCGACGCAAGCAGGGGCCCATGTGGCTGATTTGCGCAGCTTCTTCTTCCGCGATACGGACATCGCGGGCGTGCCCTGCGCGGCCGCACGCACGGGCTACACGGGGGAAGACGGGCTCGAGATCTTTTGCCCGACGGACGGCGCGGCGACCTTGTGGCGCGCCCTGATGGCCGCGGGGACGCCGCTCGGCCTCCAAGCCGCGGGCCTTGGCGCCCGCGACACGTTGCGCCTCGAAGCGCGCTTGTCGCTCTACGGCAACGACATCGACGAGACGACGAACCCCCTCGAAGCCGGCCTCGGCTGGGTGGTGAAGCTCAACAAAGAGCTCTTCGTCGGCAAAGAGTCCCTGGCTCGCATCAAAGAAGCGGGGCTCACGCGCAAGATGGTGGGCTTCGAAATGACGGGCCGGGGCATCGCACGGCACGGCTACCCGATCGTCGACGCGAGCGGGCAGGCGGTGGGCATCTGCACGAGCGGTAGCCCTTCGCCGACCACCGGCAAGAACATCGGCCTCGGCTACGTGCCCACGGGCATGAGCGAGATCGGCACCCCCATTCAGGTCGATTGTCGCGGACGGGTGACAGCCGCGGTGATCGTGAAAACTCCTTTTTACAAACGAGCGGCCGCGGGTTGAAAGGGCACAAATGAGCAGCGACGACGTGAAGAACGACAGGCGTTACACGAAGGACCACGAGTGGGCGATGGCCGCGGACGGCGCCGTTCGCGTGGGAATTACGGCCTTTGCGGTGGATCAGCTCGGTGACATCACGCTCATCAACATCGACGTGAAGGTCGGCGACGCGATCACGGCGGGCAAGACCTTCGGCACCATCGAGAGCGTCAAGACGCTGAGCGATCTGTTCGCGCCCATCAGCGGCACGGTGACCGCCATCAACCCCGAGCTCGAGAATCGACCCGAGCTCGTGAACGAAGACTGCTACGGCGCCGCTTGGATGATCGAGGTCCAGCCCGCCGACCAAGGCGCCGTCGAGGCGCTGCTCGACGCGGCCGCCTACGCGGACTTTCTCAAAACCGAAGCCCACTGACGAGCCGACCCATGCGTTATCTGCCGCATACGACCGAAGAGATCGCGGAGATGCTCTCCGCCGTCAGCCTCTCTTCGCTCGACGAGCTGTTTGACTCGGTGCCCGAAGAGGCTCGTTTTCGCGGCCAACTAGCGATCGCCCCCGCCGTCGACGAGCCCACGCTCATGCGCCACATCGAAGGCCTCGCGGCGAAGAACCGCGCGGCCTCGATGCTCAGCTTCTTGGGCGCGGGCGCCTACGAGCACCACTTCCCCCCTGCGGCCGATCAGCTCCTTTTGCGCAGAGAGTGGTACACGGCTTACACGCCGTACCAGCCCGAGGTGGCCCAGGGCACGCTGCAAATTATTTTTGAGTTCCAAACAATCGTCAGCGAAATCCTCGGTTTGCCCGTGGCCAACGCGTCGATGTACGACGGCGCGAGCGCGGCGGCCGAGGCCGTTTTGATGGCGCGTCGCCTCACGGGACGCGAGCACACCGTGCTCTCCGAGGGCCTCCACCCGCACTACGCGGGGACGATCGCGACCTACGTGCAGGGCATCGGCGAGGGGCGTTCATCGCTACAGACGCTGCCGCTCAACGCCGAAGGCGTCGCCGATCCGGCGGCCATGATCGCGGCCATCACCGACAAAACCGCGTGCGTCGTGGTGGGCTATCCGAACTTCTTCGGCACCGTCGGTGACCTCCGCGCGCTCGCGCAGGCCGCGCACGAAAAAGGCGCGCTGCTCATCACGGTCACCGAAGACCCGTACGCCCTCGCGTTGCTCGAATCGCCGGGCGCTTTGGGCGCCGACATCGCCGTCGCCGAGGGGCAGCCCCTCGGTCTCTCGACGCAGTTTGGCGGCCCCGGCGCGGGCCTGTTCGCGTGCCGCAACGACCGCAAATACCTGCAGCAAATCCCCGGCCGTTTGGTCGGCGAGACGGCCGACAAAGCGGGCAACCGTGGCTACGTGCTCACCCTCGCGACCCGCGAGCAGCACATCCGTCGCGAGCGCGCGACGAGCAACATCTGCACGAACAGCGGGCTCATGGCCACGGCCATCACCATCAAGATGTGCATGCTGGGCAGGGCCGGCTTCGTCGAGGCCGCGAAGAACTGCCTGGCCAAATGCGAGTACCTGAAGGCCGGGATCCAAAAGCTGAACGGCTACGCGCTCCGCTACTCGGCCCCGACCTTCCACGAAATCACCGTGCGCGTGCGGGGCGGAGACGCGTCGCAGGTGGTCGAGCGGCTCATCACGCAGGGCATCATCGCGGGCCTCGATCTCGGCCGCTTCGACGCCGCACGCAAAGACGAGCTTTTGATCGCCGTCACCGAAAAACACGATCGCTCCGACATCGATCGCCTCCTCCAAGCCCTCGACGCCTACCGGCCCGAAGCGGCGGCATAGGCGTCATCTCCCATGGAGATGCGGTGAAAGTCGTCGCGGTGCTCGCCGAAAAACCGAGCGTCGCGCGCGACATCGCCGCGGCGCTGGGCTCGGAGAAGAAGGGCGACGGCTTCTTCTACGGCAGCGGCTACGCCGTGACCTGGGCCATCGGCCACCTCGTCACGCTCGCTGAACCGCACCAAATTCGCCCGGAATGGAAGGGTTGGCGCGCGGCGACGCTGCCGATGTTGCCCTCCGTTTGGCCGCTCGTGGCCATCGAAGAGTCGCGAAAACAGCTCGATGTGGTGCGCCGCGTGCTGCTCGCGCCCAACGTCGATCACATCGTGTGCGCGACCGACGCGGGGCGCGAAGGGGAGCTGATCTTTCGCACCATCTACGAATATTTGGGGGTCAAAAGGGCGGTCTCGCGGCTCTGGATTTCATCGCTCTTGCCCGAGACGATCCGCGAGGGCTTCCGCAAGCTGCGTCCGAGCGGCGCGTTCGACGGCCTCGCCGACGCCGCGCGCGGGCGAAGCCGCGCCGATTGGCTGGTGGGCATGAACCTCACGCGGGCCTACACGGTGGCGCACGGCGATCTGTACAGCGTGGGCCGCGTGCAGACGCCGACGCTCGCCATGATCGTCGAGCGCGAGCTGAGCATCCGCGCCTTCGTCCCCGAGAGCTACGTCGAGCTCGTCGCTACCTTCGACGCCCACGGTGGCAGCTTCGACGCCACGTTCGTGCGGGCCGATGCGCAGGGCGCGAAGAAGCCCAAGGCCGAGCAAAAACGCCTGCCGCCCGACGGGGTCGAGGCGGCGGAAATTCTTCGCCAGGCCCAACAGGGACCGTCGTCGATCGAGTCTTTGATCGCCGAGACCAAGCGCACACCACCGCCCGAGCTCTACGACCTCACCGAGCTGCAGCGCCACGCCAACCGCATCTTCGGTTGGAGCGCCAAGCGCACGCTCGATCTCGCGCAATC
>CAYLJT010000062.1:0-16824 GCA_964383995.1 uncultured Polyangiaceae bacterium | reverse complement strand
TGCCGTGGGACGCGCTGGACGCTTGCCGCGTTTCGTACCCCGGCGCCCTGGCGAACCCTCGGTAGTTCAAATCATGAATGCGGTTCCACAGCTCGATGGCGCCCTCCGGGTCTTGATCGTCGCCACAGCCCATCAGGGCCACGGCCGCCGCGGCGGCCAACGGAAAAACGAGGCGTTTCAGCGTCATGGGGGCTCCTACGCGCTCTCGCGCTGCGGGTTTCTCGGCAATCGTAACACCGGGGCGCCCCGGCCGTCTCGCTCGCTTCCCCGCTATTCCGGCGCCCACGCCCCCTTCCCTGCCCCACCCGGGAACCAACGCGGCGAAATCACGGCCCGATACGCTGCCAACGCCGCCTTTGTCCCGGACAAAAGGTCTTCCCTCCGCACGCCCTCCGGAATCGGCACCACCTGCGCCAGGCGCTCCAAAATGCCCTCCCTGCGGCTTGCCGGCGCCGTTTCCAACAGGTGCAGCCAGGTCAGCGAGTCGCGCTCCGTCAACGCTTTCAGGCCCCGATCGAGCGCGTTCACGTCCTGCCGATCCTTGTCGAACGCGGCCAAGGCGGCCTTGGCCTCCGCGGAAAGGCGGGCCCACACCGGCGTTCCTGGCCCCTCGGCGTGGTCGATGCCGCACTCGGCTCCCTTCGGCACCATCACTGGCAGCACGCGCGACTTTCCACCTTCGAGCTCCACGGAGCCGCTCGTCACGCGCAACATGCCGTCCCCCGCTTCGTCCACCGACAGCTCGTAGGCACAGCCCAGATCGATCGCCGTCGCGCTCTTGGTCTCGATCACGAAGAGCCGCGGGGGCGCGTCGACCTCCGCCTGAATCTTACCTTTCGCCAAGGCCAAGCGGTGCTCCTTGGGGCTGCTCTCCACGAGCCGCAGTTTGGAATCGGGTGCCACGTCGAGGTGGCCAATGTCTGCGACGTCCAGGCGCACGTGCGTCTGTGCGTCCGTCTCCAACCACACTCCCGCCGCAAGGCTCCCCGCCTCTCCCTTGGGCGTACCGCCCACCTCCGGCCTGCCCGCCGTCGCTCGCCATGCCCAGGACGGTGCATCGCTAGCCACAGGTGTCTCGGACAAAGCCGTGGGCGCCTCGGGCGCGATGCTCAGCGTCGGAGTCTCGGAGGTCTGCAACCAGAGCGCAGCCACGGCCGCAGCCGCGGCGAAAACCGCTACCCCCGTCCACGTCAAGACACGCGCCCGACGGGGTCTCACGCGCTTGGGTAGGTCGATCCGATCCGGCAGAGGACGCAAGCTCGACAGCGCCGCTTCCAACTCTGCCACCTTGCCATCGGGAGGCGCCGTGGGGTCCCACAAATAGCGCTCCTCCGCTGTCTCGGACCGCTCGTCCAGGGCAGGTCGCTCGTCGCCATTCATGACTCACCTCCATCCAGCTCGCCGCGCAAGAGCTTCATCCCCCGACACAAATTCACGCGCACCGACTCCGGCGCTAGGCCCGTCGCTTCGGCGATTTCGGGCCCGCTCATGCCATGTACGAGGCGCATCAGCAGCGTCTCGCGGTAGGTCTCCGGGAGCCCCAGGATGGCCGTCAAAGCTTCCCTCGCTTCGCTGGAAGGTATGGGTAGTACCGGCTCGTCGGGGGCCTCGCCGCGCTCCGACATGCGGTCTCGGCGCGCGGCCGCCATCGCCGTCCGTCGTGCTATTTCGAGCACCCAGCCCGGAAATGCCGCCGGTTCTCGCAGCTCCGGTAGCTTGACCCAGGCGTTCACGAACACGTCTTGCACTACGTCTTGTGCGTTGCGCGCGGGCACGCGCGCCAAAATTACCGCGTGTACGGCGCCCCGCATGCGCGCGTACACCATGCCGTAGGCCTCGCGATCGCCGTCCTGCGCCGCGCGCACCAACGCCGCTAAGGAGGGCTCCAACGCTTGGCTCGGCACGAGCCGGAGTATACCCGTCGGGCCCCGCGCGGGGTCCTTTTTCAAGACACTGGCCAGGGCCGCCAGCATCACGGCGCGTTCACCGCTTCGAGAGCCGCCGCGCGATCGAGCGGTATGCCAAGCCGAACGAGCGGCTCAATCACTCGTTCCAGGGCAGTTTGGCGGGCGAGCTTCGCGTAGGCGCCGGCCTCCAACCAGCCCAGCTCCAACACCAGCTCCACGGGGTATCCCGAGCTGGTAAGACCGCTCTCATCGGCCGGTGAGAGACCTTCCCAATAGCCTCGTAACCGTCGAATTTCTTCCAACGCGGCGGCGGCCAGGCGCGCGCGCGCTTCGCTGTCCAGAACAGGCAAGGCCCATTCGACGATCCAGGCGCCGGCGTGCGCATGCGGCGCTTCTTCCCTCGCGATTTTGTACAAAAGCGCCCGCGGCAAGGGATGCCTGGCGGATCTTGCCATGGCGACCAACATGGGTAGACTGAACGCCTCCCCCACGCAGGCGACTCGAATAGCCAGCTCCGCCGCCCGCTCTCTCGGGTCTTTTGCGTTCGACCTGGCGCCTAGCTGTTCGCTGTCTACCAACATCGGCGCGGCTCCCCCAAGCTCCATGGCAAGACGCGCATTGTCTTCCACATGGACCATCTCGTCCACCACGAAGTCAGCCACCATCGCGCTCAAATCCAAGGGCGCCCGCGCCTCGATCAACGCGCTCGCTAGGCGTGTCAAGGCCAATGCCGTGGCGTACTCGCTGACCGCACCCTGGGTCCAAGAATATTGCGCGCGACGCAAGAGCTCCTGTGGATACCTTCCGAGGTCCATCGTGCCCCAGGGAAGGTCGCTGCGCGGAGGTCGGCGGCGCGAGGTGATGCGCGAGGGCGCGCCGCCCCAGCGTTCCAGCTCGAAGGGAGTTTTCATGGTCAGCACGCGTCGTCGTAACAGGCACGTTTTCCGTTGCCGCTCGGCATGGTCGGCGGCTCGGGCTCCGCGGCGGGCAGCGCCAGCGCCGGTGCATGAATCGTCGCGCGAAGTACCGCGGGAAGAGCGGAGGACTGCTCGTCGACCAGGTGCGACAGAGCAGCGGCCCACGCGCGCGCGGCCTGCCAAAGGCTGCCTCCGTCGCTCGTGCAAGGCGCCGCCCCTTCGTTTGCAAGCGAAACGGCGCCGTCTTCGGCGTGCGCGGCGTGCTGCACGAGGAGTTGGGCGCTAAACGCGGTGATCGCCAAAATGGGCTTCGGTGCTCGCATGCTCTTGCTCCGGCTTGGGGTCTCGGAAGCTAGGTGTCGCGAGGGCGAAGAGCGTTAACGCGATTTCGAAGAAAGGTGACCCGCTATGCCAACCCACCCCGCCAAGCCTTGCCGCGTTCGCGCAATCATGCTCTCTTCCAAGCCTTACCGTCCCCCAAGGAACGACCCATGGCCCTGCCCCGCGTCACCTTCCCCGTCGCTCTGCTTCTCCTGGCCTGCTCCGCGGCGGCATGCTCCAGCGAAACGGATCCCGCTCAAACCGCCACGACCTCCGCGAGCGGCGCGGGCGGCGGTGGTGGATCGATAGCGACCGGCGGCGGCGGCGCGGGGGGCGACGACAGCATCGGGGAAGACGCCACGATCACCGGGTTTTCCGCGGCCCATGTGTTCTGGACAGGCTGGGATCGAGGTCAGAACGCGCGCACGGTCGACGCTCCCGTCACCTTCCCTTCGGCGGAGCTTTCGTACTCCTCCATCACCCTCGACTTCGCTCTGAGCTGCCCCAACAACGCGTGCGATCCTTGGGATCGCCTCGGATCCCTCGGGATCGTGCAGGGCGCTGGCACCCCCGAAGAAAAGGTCATCGAGATCTCGCGCTTCGTTACGCCTTACGGTGTCGGCGCCACCTGGAGCGCCGACATGACCGACCTTCGTCCGCTGCTCAGCGGCGATGTCATCCTGCGCGTTTACATCGACACCTGGGTAGGGCCGGGCAGCCCCTACGGCGATGGTTGGTCGGTCGATGCGTCGTTCCGGTTTACAGGCGGCAAGCCCGCGCGCAAGGCCATCGCCAACATCCCTGTTTGGACGATGGGTGGTGTGGTCTACGGCGATCCGGCCCGCCCCATCCTGGAGCAGCTCCCTCCCGTCGATCTTGCCATTCCGTCCGAGACAACGGGTCTCGCCTTGCGCACGTTCGTCACCGGACACGGCCAAGGAAACGCGGGTAATTGCGCTGAATTTTGCAAAAAAGATCACACGGTCTCGGTCAACGGCGTGGCTACCACGGCCACCATTTGGCGCGACGACTGCGACACGACGGGCGCTCCCAACCAACAGGGCACCTGGAAGTACCCGCGCGCAGGTTGGTGCCCCGGGGCCATCGCCAACCCTTGGCTGGTCGATATCGCGGGCTCGCCACCTGCCACCGCGAACATCTCTTGGGACGTGGAAGACTACGACAACACCTGCCGGCCCGACTCCCCCGTGTGCTCGGGCTGCACCCTGGGCACGGGCTGCGACTACGATGGGGGCAATCACACGGAGCCGAATTACCAAATCTCGGGCCTGCTCATCGCCTACGAATAACGCCATCACCCGCACGCGGGCCCGCCCGTCGACGTCATTCAAAAGGCGCGAGGGCCCTCCGTTTCCGCTAAGCTTCCGCGATCGATGACGGCGCCTGCGGACATACCTGCGAAATCGGGGTCGGGAACGAATCCCCGGCGCCTCGACTCGCTGCGCACGCGCTTCACGTTGGCCTTCGCGCTGGCCGCGCTCGTGGCCTTGCTCGCGGGTGGAACGGCGCTCTTCGAGCTCTCCAGCACGCGCGCCGAGAACCTTGACTTCGTGCGCCAAGGCTCGGAGCGGCTGCGCTTGGCCGAGCGCCTGCACGCCGGGCTGTTTCGCGCGCAGGTGGCCGAAGATCATTTCTTGACCACCAACGAAAGCGCGGACCTGCAACGCTTTCACGAGGTGGTGGCGCAAATGGCGGCCGATGGGCAGGCCTTCGACGGCCTCGGCGGCCAACGACCGCCCAGCCTTGGAAAACAGCTTGCCCTCGTGCGCGAGTACGAGGCGCTCGTGGACCGTACGGCGGCCATCACGCGCGGGCAGCGGGAGGTCGCCGACCCCGAAGAGTTTCGCAAGCTGCTCTCGCACCGCAACGAGGTCTTGGAGCGCGCCGAGGCCGCTTCGGAGGAAACCCTCAACTATACCCTCGCCGCGGGCGCGGCGTACGCGGAAAGGGTGGAGGTCAGTTTCGGGCGCCTTTGGCTGTCGATGCTGGGCGCGTCGCTCGTGATCTTGGTCGGCGGCGCCGGGCTCTGGCGGGTCGGTGGCCGCTTGGTCTCGCGCGTCGTCGCCATGGCGTCTTCGATCCGCGCCATCACGCGGGCCAACGATCTGGAACATCGGCTCACCGTGGATGGGCGCGATGAGGTCGCCACCCTGGCCTCGACGTTCAATGCGCTGCTCGACCAACAGCGCGCCCTGCTCCGTGAGCTTGAAGAGGCGGGCAAACGGGACAAAGAGCGCGCCGACGCCTTGGAGGTGGCCTATGCCGAGCTCCACGCTGCGACCGCCGAGCTCACGCGCAGCCAACAAAAGCTGCTCGAAGCGGACAAGCTCGCGACCATCGGGCAGCTCGCCGCGGGCGTCGCCCACGAGATCAACAACCCCGCGGCGGCCATTCGCACGAACCTCGAATGGCTGCGTGACACCCTCACGCCGCTCCTCGATTTGCTTGTTCGTACCCACCCGATAGCCCTCGCCCAGGCCGACGACGCGAACCGAAAGGTCCTCACGGCGCCGCGCCAAACACGGGATTTGGGGGCTGCCACGCGGGAAGTGGCGACGGTCCTCACCGAGTGTACGGACACCATTCAACGCATCACGACCATCGTGCGCGACCTTGGCACCTTCTCGCGACGCAGCGAGGCCATCGAGACCTTCGACCCCACCGAGGCCCTCGAAGTGTCGCTCAAGATGGCCAACCACGCGCTCAAGAACCGCGCGGAGGTCGTAAAGCACTACCAGCCGCTGCCAACGATCCGCTCCAATCGTGGCCGTTTGCAGCAGGTCTTCCTGAATCTGCTGATCAACGCTGCTCAGGCGATGTCGTCCTCGCGCAAGGACAACGAGCTTCGTTTGTCGACGAGCGTGGAGGGCGACATGGTGAAAATCACCATTTCCGACACCGGCAGCGGCATCCCTCCCGAGCATTTGGCGCGGGTGTTCGATCCGTTCTTCACGACCAAGCCAGCAGGCCAAGGTACGGGGCTCGGCCTCGCCATCTCCTACGACATCATGCGGCGTTTGGGCGGTGACATGACCGTCGAGAGCGAGGTCGGCGTAGGCACCTCTTTCCGAGTCGCCTTGCCCATCCGCGGCGTATCCGAGCGTTCCGCGTCGGTCGCGCCGGCCGCCGCTCCCTAGCACCGCGCGTCAATGCGCCCGTACCTAGGGAAAGCTGACTTGCGCCGATCCGCCGCGAACATGCACGGTCTTGGTCGATCGCACTCGCCCTCCGGCCCACAGCTCGAGCTCGTAGTCCCGATCGGGCACGCCCGTGATGTTGAAGTTACCCGCCGCGTCCACACGGGCAAAATAGGGGTTTTGAAGCACAAGCACGTAGCCTGACATCTCTTCGTGGATGTTGCATAGCAGGGTGACGGTTCCCACCGTTTCGAGGGTCACCTCGCGCGTGTCGCCGGGCAGATAGATGCCAAAGTTGAAGGTGTTGCCCTTGGAGGGCGAGAAGACGTTGTGGCGCACCACGTCTTGGTTGGGGAAGAGCACGCGGCTGCCGCGCAGTACCGGGAGCACATGCGGAATGAATGTGCGACCGCGTTGTTCGATGGCGGCGGGCTCTTTCGGCGGTGAAAACGAGCCCGGGGCTTGCTTCACGTAGACTACCGCGTCTGCGAAGGGCGTCGCGAGCGACGGGTCGACAGAGCCGTGGATGGTCCCCCCTGCAACGGCCGGCGACTCGGGCGCCGTGGTTCCCCATGCTACGAGCGCGAGTAGAGCCGGCAAAAGGCGGTTAAAACGCATAGGTTGCTCCAAGATCGATTTCGCTGACGTGGAAGGCCTTGTCCTTCGAGCCGTCTTGATCGACGTTGGCGAACACGAATGTGCGCAGATTGAGCCGCGGCGTGACGGTTATCAGGGGCACCAGCCGACGCCGCGCGAAGCCGAGCTCGCCATCGACCTCCCAACGCACCGTGCCCGTCAACCATGGGAAAAAGGTCATGCTGGCCTCGGCCAGCCCTTGGAGACGCTTGGCGTTGGGGGAGGTATCGAAATGGTGGCGCTCGATGGCCCCCGCCACCAGCATTTCGAGGGATCCCAGCCGGGCGTTGACGTCCACCCCGGCCTTGTAGAACACGTCGTCCTCCGCGTCGGGATCGTCGTCCGCGCTCTTGCGCACATCGAGGGTGTGTTTTCCTCGGTAAATGAAGGCTCCTACCAGCACGGAAGCCTCCACGTCGTTGTGGCCCGTCTCCTCGACGCCATCGAGCCTCAGGCCCCCGAGCTTCGTGTAGAGATGCGCGTACGTGTCGCGGGGAATTTGCCGCAACGGATCGCCCAAGGCCGACGTGAGTACGCCCTGCCCGTAGCCGACGTCGTACCCTACCCGCCCGGAAAATGTGCCGGAAAGACCGAGCCCACGGAGCATGGGCTCGATGGCCCATCCGCTCGGACGCAGCGTGTCGCCTAGGAGGCGGTAGGACGGTCCTCCAAGGCGTCGCGTGCTGGAGAACGACGTTATTTGCGGGTCAAACTGTCCCACACGCAGCAGCATCCAGCGCCCGCCGAAGAGGTTTGAGGCCACAAGAAATCCTCGGCCGAAGGAGACGCCCTCTTTGGGACTGAAGCCGAGCTCGCCGAAGGCCGCTACGTCTTGTCCGAGGCGCGCGCCGGCTACGATGGACGCGCCGCGAAACACCCGCTCGAAGGTCACGACGTCTTCCCCGGGGGGGCGCGTGTCCTCGTCGGGATAGATGGGCACGACGCCCGACAAAATGACCGCGATGGGCGGTACGGGCGCGAGGTCCGTGGGCCAATCCGAATACGGAAACAGCTCCCTTCGGGCCTCGGCGACGAGCGGAATCGGCGGTTGCTTGTGTTGGGACAGCTCGTCGTCGGGGAACTGATAGCCGTTGCGTCGGAACGCTTCGCCGAAGTTGTTCAGCTTTGGAAACTGGACGTGACAGGTGGAACAGGCTGTTTGGTAGCGCCGCGCGAAGGCAGGAATCGCCTGGGCGTCTTGGCTCCCGAGGGCCAGCGCGAAGAACGAAGCGACCGCGAAAAGACACGCTGCGGCCCTTCGTCGAGAGCCCCACAAGGCGCTGTTGCTGGTGAAGATCACCGCGAACAAAAGGCGAGCACGCGGGCCGTACCCAAATCCCATCCGGACAAGGTATCACGAGAAAACCGAGGAAAGCGCGCGCGAAAAGGAAAAGAATGTGGTAGCTTCAAAAAGCCTGACCTATGCGTGAAAACGCGCACACCGTGCTCCACGTCGATGACGACGCCTCGGTCCTTGCGGCGACGAGGAGGTTCTTGGCCGTACGCGGGTTGGAGGTTGTGTCGGCCGACACAGCGATCGGGGTTCATCAGCTCATTCGTGAGCACGAGCCCCATGTGCTCGTGCTCGACTTGCAGATGCCCGCGCTCAACGGCGACGCGCTGGCGCGTTTGCTCCAGGGTCGACCCGCGACGAAGGACCTTCCCATCGTGTTTTATTCGGGCGCCGCCGAGAGCCTCACGGATGACCTCGTGGAGCGCTTTCAGGGTGCTGCGTTCGTGCACAAATCGGAGGGGCCGGACGCGCTCTATGCTGCCATTTGCACCAAGCTCCGCGGCCTGGGTGGGCCTCCTTCTTCGCGTCGCACGCCTGTCCGCTGACGACTGTATTTCTTCCCACGGCTCGCGGGTCAACGGCTAGGTTCGGCGCGCTTCTGTCCGAGCCGTGCTGGCGAGCAGCTCACCGAGCGCGGCCTCTTCTTCTTCCGCCGCCGCCAGCGCGAGGGCCCGCGCCGCATGCGGGTCGGCCGTCGCATCGGCGGCAATGCGGATGCGCTCGGCGTAACCCTCAGTGCCCGAGGCGCGCAGGGCCAATGCGGCCCCAATGCGCTGATCCAGGGGGGCGGCCACGTTCGACAGCACGCTCTCGGCGTCTTGCAACGACACCCGTCGAGTACGAAATCCTCCGTCGGCGGAGACCGCTCGCAGCACCTCGGCGCGCCAGGTCGGGACGTCCTTCCCTCCCCGCGCGAAGGCCTCGGCGGCAGGGTCGGTCCCCGACGCTTGCTGTGCTGCCATCGCCTCGCGCATGCGAACGACGACGCGATCGACGTCCTCGTTGCTCCACCCGACAATGGGAAGATCGAGCACACCGTGCGTCGTGGTGTTGACGCGCAGCACGCCCGCCACCATGCCGGAGAGGTCGCCCTGGGCGGAAGGGACCATCTCCACGGAGGTGATCGCGCGGTGGGGGATGAACCGCTCTTTGAAGCCCATTTTGATGCGAAGACCATCGATACCGACGGTCAGGCGGGGCTTGCGCAAGCGCACCATGACGAAGGCCCCCAACACCGAGAGCACGGGGGCCAGCAAGGTTGACCCGAGGCTCACCAAGAAGGCGTCGTCCAGATTCTTACCTACCACGCCAAGCGTCGCAGAGATGGCGAACATGAACAGGAAAAACCACAAAACGCCCGAGACAAACGGGCCGATCACGCGCCGCAGCGGGACCGTGATCGCGCGCCGGTCCACGGTGGTCCCGGTCGCGACCAACAGGGCCTCCACGTCCTCGGGGCGCTCGGTCTGCAGCTCGATGCGCCTTCCGTCCTTGAGCTCCAGATCGACGGCTCCCGGACGCCGGGCGCGCGCTCCCCACGCCACGTCGTTCAGGGCGAAGGACGAGGTGCGCTTCGCGCCTTCGAGGTAAGCTCGTCCTCCGGCGATGCGCACCTTGCCAGCGCCGATGGGAGCGCGGCGAGCGACCCCGACGAGCCCGGCGACGGCCGCCACGAGGGGCAGGGCCCAGAGCAGGGCGACGAAGGAGGCCGAGGCCATCGCCGCGATCATGCCGGCTAGCGCTGGAAACGCGCCCAGCCCTGCGATCGCGCGCAGCAACACAATCAGGCGCGGCGTGGCGCTGACCTTCAGCGCGCTGCAAGGGACCGAGATTTCGGGCGTGGCTCGCGGCATCTCCGGGATGATACACGACGCCGCCGCCCGTCGTGGCAGGGACTGGCGGCGTCAGCGCGCGCGGGCTCAACCCGTCGGCGTCGTCATTGTTCTTCGCGCGGGAAGCACTCCCCTTCACCGCGGAAGTGCCCAATCGTGCGGTTGAGCGCGCGGACGAAGTCACCGAGGCTGTCGATGTCGCTTGCCGCGCCCGTGAAATATTGATCCTCGGGGAGGTTCAACAGCTCGATCTGGTCGAGCTCTTCCAGGGTGACCTCGCCGTCGCCGTTGGCGTCCGCGTCGACCACCGCCTGCGCGCGATCTACAGCGTTTTTCGCCTGCAGGTTGTCGAAGAAGAAGTGGTCGCCGTGGGTCGTGCACTCCACGGTGTCGGTGCCGCCGTTCGTGATGACGACGCCCTCCACCTCGCGGCCCTCTTTCGGACCCTTGCACTCGTCGTAGAAAATCGGCTCGGTGAAGCCCCAGTGGAAGGTCTTGCTGACGGCGTCTTTCGAGATGGTGCCCTCGACGTAGGACACGTAGTGATTCGACGTCATGAACTCGGCGTCGGCCTGGGTCACGCTGGGAGTCAGTGTCAGCTGCTCCAGGGTTGCCGTGGTCATGTGGTAGCTGGCAAAGGGCCAGGCCTTGGCCTCGATGCCCGGGAAGGTGATCAACGGCTTGACCCCCGGCACCACGTTGTCGAACAGGAATAGCGACGAGTCGTCGATGGCCACGTTGCCTTCGGCGTCCGAGACTTTGTACTTCCCGAAAATGACCAACAGCCGGTCGAACTTCACGCTGTAGCCGTCGGCGAAGCCCGACGCCGGAATCCCTTCTTCCAGGTAAGCTTCTCCCCACGTCGTGAACGCCAGGGTCCCCGTTCCCGCGTCGTCGCCGCAGCCCGGGAGGGCCCCTAGCAGCAGCCCGCCGATCAACCAACCAAACGTCTTGTTCATCGCAAAATCTCCTCGCATCGCCTTTGTCGGTCGGCCCGTGGCGGGTCAGTTCGGCGCGTACTCGAACTTGTAGGCGTCGCCCTTCTTGATGCCCCGTTGGAACGCGCGGTGGGGCTGCGTCGTGTCGTCGAGCAGCACGGGCTCGCCGTCGGTGCTGTCGGGGATGGCGTCGAACTCGGCCTGCCCAAGCCACAGGCTCGGGTAGATCGACATGGTCACCGTGCCGTCCGCCTCGACGTCGACCTCCTTGAACTCGCAGCCGTCCAGCTTGGGAAGGTTGTACGAGTCGACGACGTCTTTCATGTCAGCGAACATCCTGAAAATCTTGGACATGCCGTCCTTTTCGGCGGTGCCCGCGATGCGGATCAGGTGCCCTTCCAGGACGCCGAGGCCAGGACCTACGGTGGGGTCGGCGTAGCTGAAGCGCCCCGAGCGGAAGATGCCGCTCACGCCGTCGCCGTCGGGTAGGTCCACCACACCTTGGCTCAAGTCGATGGCCAGCGGCTCCAACATCTGGCCCTTGGCGTTGCCCTCTTTGTAGTGCCCGGGGTTCGCGAAGGCGGTGCCGAGGCCCAAGAAACGCATCGCCGGATCTTGCCACGAGGGCGCCTCTTCCGTGGGCACGGGCAGGAGCGCGGTGGCCGTCGAGAAGATGGGCGCGCCGTCGAAGTAGTAGAAGGCGCCCACCGAAATGGCGAGCTCGTCGAGGGTGATGACCCAGCCTTTTTCGTTGGTGAACGGTACGTTCACGGGGTCGGCGCTGGTGGCCTTGGTCTTCAGTACGACGCGGAACCCCGTCGTGCCGCTGCCGTCGCTCTCGGAGCCGCCGCAGGCCCCGATCAGCGTCGCGGCGCCGAGCGCCGAGGCGGAGATGAGCAACGACGCGACGGACAAGAAGGAAAGCCTACGAAAGATGGAACGCTGCATGGCCATGGGACGAACCCTCATCACAGGTGGAGCAAGACCGTCACGAAGAATGTCCGGGGAGAACCGACGGAAACGTGCCGCAAGGGCACGAGCGCGGGGGAGCTACCCTGGGTGAAATTGGACGCGTACACGAACTCGTCGGCATACCAGTCGACCCCCAGCACGTTGAACATTTCGGCCCTGACCTCCAGCTCTTTCCAGCGCAATCCGGCGGACGCGTCGGTCAGGAAGATGTCGTGTCCGAACTCGCTGAAAGGTAAGGGTCGGAGCGCCATCAAGGTAAGACCCGAGCCCACGCTGGCCACGAGATCGCGGTCGAGCGCGCGCCAAACCGCGCGCTTGTAGGCGATGTCGCTGCGCGAAATCAGCTCGGGCACGTAGGGCAAGAGGTCGCCCTTGGCGCGGTCTTGATCGCCCTCGGTGAACGACGCGCGCGTGTAGGTTACGCTGGAGTTGAGCACGAAGTCCTGAAGGGGCCTCGACATGATCTCGGCGGAAAATCCTACCCGCTGGGTAGGAGGCGTGCGCTGGTTGGCGGTCGTGATCACGTCGAACGCCAGATCTTGACTGAGGCGCGTGTAGAACCCCGCGAGGTTGGCCTGGAGCTCGGCGCCCTCGGCGTAGCGGAAGCCTGCCTCGTACGAGGTGACCTCGGTGAAGGGCGTCTTTTCGCCGTCGCTCAGGCTCCTGGCCTGGGGAGAGCGGAAGCCGTCGCCGTAGCTGACCAGGCCGTGGAGGCCACGCCAGATCTGGACATCGACGGTGGCCTTCTTGCCAATGTGAGCGCCGAGGGCCGCGCGCGCGCCGCCCGTCTCACCTTCGTACTCCGTGCCGATGCTGCCGTACCTGTCCTGGACCGCGTAGGACAGCCCATCGATGCGGATGCCGCCGCGCACGGCGACGCGCGAGATGGGCTTCGTGGCAAAGTCGACGTAGCCACCCACGTTCATGGCGCGGATCGACGCGTCGACGAGCTTTCCGGTGGTAAAATCGTTGACCCCGGAGATGCGGATTTGCTCTTGATCGACCCAGTCGTTGCGCGCGACGACCCCGATCTCGATGGCGTCGCGCGGCGAAAACAGCGGGAAAGGCCGGCGATAATGGCCGCGCGCGCCGATGGTCGTCGTTTCGTTGATTTGTTGCAGCGTGTCGCCGTTCTGCTTGTCGACCAAGAAGCCGGTGTAGTTGTTGCGAAGTCGGAGCTGCCGCAGCACGAAGAAGGGCGCGATCGACCAGTTCGAGCTTACGCCGTTGGGGGCCGCCTCGCTGACGCTCGACAGCTCCATGACGACCTGCGTGCGGCCCGAATCGCCGCCCTGTTTGGGATCGTACGACGCGAAGCGATCGAGCGTGCCGTTCTCGATGTCTTCCAGGCGCACGACGCCCGGCGAGTTGAAATGGGAGGCGTAGAAGATGCCGAGCACGCGGGCGTTGACGCCGCTCAGGATGTCGTAGCTGCTTTGGGCAGCCAACGTGGTGCGCTGCGCCGCGCGTCCGGGGCCGAAGCCGTCGGTTTGCTGGGTCTCGAAGGCCGCGAACGTTTGCTCGGAGGCCAGTTCGGGGTGGTAGCCCAGGAAATAGCGGCGCTCGCCGTAGGTGCCCATGGTGGCGCCGCCGGTGAAGCCGGGCTCGTCGTAGCCAAGCTCGAACTCCATCGAACCTGCCACGGCAAAGTCACCCTGACGGGGATCGTACGTGCCTGGCGTGGCGCGGACGGCGTGCACGATTTCCGGCATGATGAAGTTCATGTCGGCGTAGCCCTGACCGCGCAGGTTGGACACCTCGTTGACCGGGGCTCCGCCTGCCCAAATTTCCAGATCTTGCCCGGTATCGGCGTCGAAACCGCGGAAGAAGATGTGGTTGGCTTGGCCCTGCCCACCTTGCTGCGCGACGAACACGCCCGGGACGGAGAGTAAGATCTCCCCGGCGTTCTTGCGCGGAGCGGCCTGAATCGCGGCCTTGTCGACCACCACCGCGGACGCGGAGCGGGGCGGCCCTTCGCCCACGACGCGCACGTCGATGGTCCCCGGGACCGGCGGCGGGGGGGTGGAATTGCCCGGCGGCGTAGCGTCGCCCGCGTAAGGATCGCTATTGGACGCGGAAGTACCGGGTTGTTCGGGCTTCCCCCCGGGCTGGGCGCCGGGGGGCGTGGCGGGGGGCGTAACCGGAGGCGTAACCGGAGGCGTAACCGGAGGCGGAACAGGAGGCGGCGGAGGTGGCTCCGGCAGTGCAGGCCGTGGGAAGAGGATTTGCGCCTTGAGCTTGGCCGGGACCGGCTTGCCGTCCTTCGTTGCGGGGGTGAATATCCACTGCCTCGCCGCGGCCAGGGCGGGCGCATCGAACGCGGGGCTTGGACTGGAGGTCACCTGGGCGTCGGTCACCAAACCTTCCCGGTTGACCGTCAGCACGACCAGGACCTTGACGTCGTCCGTGGCGGGCTCACCTTCGGGCCAAACGCCCACGGTCTCTTGGGTGAGCTGAGGCGGGACCACCTGCGCGAGGGCGGGTGAAACATAGAGCAAGCCCCCCAACAGACAAAGTGTTTGCAGCGCGCGCTTCCCCCGCTGTTGAGCTCGGAGCCTTGGCGTTACACGAGGAGACATCGACGAACCTTCCTGACCACCGGGCGCAAACTGCTAGAGAAACGGGAGCTTGAAAGAAAACAAGGGGGCGAAATTCCAGAGTTGAACGAGTCAGGTCATGAGCGCGCCGTGCGGTCCAACGCCCGAGACGTCTACCCATCGCCGACCATGGGTAGATCGCCGGGCGTCGTCGCTTACATGGGTGGAGCCGGGAGCACGTAAACGACCCCCATCATCCCGCTCGAATAGTGGAAGTCGCAATAATAGGGATATTGCCCGGGCTCGGGGAACGTCGCCGTGAAGATGTCCCCGGTGTCCTGCGTGCCGATCGGGCTGTTCGGGTCGGGCGTTGCCACCCCGTCGACCACGGTTCCACCGACCAGGGGATGGGATACGAACGTGGACCCCGCGGCCTTGAAGTTGACGCTGTGGGTCGCGTGGATGAGGATGCAGGGAGGGTCGTACTTCAAACCGCCCACGGGGAACGCGATCTCGACCCCTTGCTCCTGCAGGTTCTCGGCGGTCGCCGGGTCGCAGCCGTTGGCGGGAGTAAACTCGGGAGCGCCCCCTTGGCCGGAGGAGGTCGAGCCTCCCGTGCCGCTGGTGCTGGACGCCGTGGAGCCGCCCTGACCCGACGACGAGCTGGCCGTGGTGCCCGAGCCCGAGGATTCGTCACCCCCGCACGCAGCAAGCGCACCCGAGAGCCAAATCGTCGCGAAAATTAAGGAACGCAGAACACGCATAGCAGATCCGTAGCGTATTCGCGACGTGGGGTCGAGACTGCATTTTTGCTACGAGAAAATTTTCTTCAAGCTCAAATTAATGCCAACGCCTCGCTGCATCGCGGCCCACATCCACGGCGATTTGGAGCTCTCCCTCCTGTCAACGTGGCAACGCGTCGCGGAGGACGGTGGTGGAGGCCTTCCGGTGGCCCGTCCATACCTCGCCGCGCCCGCAGGATTTGGGCGGGCTCTTGCTCGCGCGTTGGCTTGAGCGGATCAACGTGCTCACGCCTTGACGTGTCGCGGAAAGTAGGGATGCGATGGCGCCTCGCGCGGGGGCCGAGCGATTCGCAGGCCAGCGCGATCGGTCCATCCGCGTTCGTCGGGATCGCCGGCGTTCGGCCCCTCGGCGTGTTCGTGGGCAGTCCGCGTCAGCGCTCGGCGCAAGCCTGATGGGCGCGTGCGGAGGCGCCCCGGAAATCGAAGGCGAGCTGGCGGGCGAGGGCCCGTTGAAACACGAAGGCGATTTGGGCGCGTTGCTTGGCGAGCAGCCAAAAGGCGGCGGGTCGAATGCGGGCGACGCGCGCGCGGCCTCTTGCCACGCAGGTGGCTGAGCGCGGCTGATTGTCGAGCAGGGCGATGGTGCCAAAGAGCTCGCCCGCCTCGATGGGTCGCAGCGTCCTCACCTCGCCCGCGCGGCGCACGGAGGCGACGACCGTCCCTTGGAGAACGAGGTAGGCGCCGTCGGCGTGCGCGCCTTCCGAGAAGAAGGTGTGCCCATCGGTGGCCTCCAGCTCTTCGAAGCCGGCTGCCAGGGCCTCGATGTCGGCGGCCGGGAGGTCATTCAGAAAAGGCATTTGCGCGAGCGTCTGCGCTAGCGTGTCGTTGTTCATGCGTCCTCCATTCCGAAGAGCTTGCGGAAGAGCTGTCGCAGACCCGGGGCCCCGCGGGGCAGGCTTTCCGGATCCTCGGCGGCGGCGTTCAAGGCCTCATCGATGGCGCGGATCCGCTCTGCCAACACCCGTGACAAGCCCTGCACCAGGGCGCTGGCCACCGCGGGGTGTTCTTTCCAGAGGGCGTCCAGCGCGTTCGCGCGGAGACGCCGCAGCTTGGCCGGCGCGACCACCGTGACGGTGGCGGTCGCCGGTCCCGGGTCGAGGATGGACACCTCCCCGACCACGCCGCCTTCCTGGACCTGATCGACGTCGACCAGCCCCCCGGGCGTCTTGACAGCGATCGACAAGACACCTTCGTCCAGGAAAATGAGACAGTCTTGCTCCTCCCCGTCTTGAATGATTACGTCGCCGACGGCGTGGCTCTCGGCCTCCAGAGAGCCCAACAGCACACGAAGATCCGGCTCTCCGATGCGCGACAAGAAGGTCGCAAACCGCGTTGTGAACGCGCTGTCGATGTCCATGACCGTCGACCGTATCAGGCCCGATTTCGGCTGAAAAGATTTGAGTTCAAAGAATTCTTAGATGTACGATTGGGCACGCAAGCTATTCGCCGCGCCCGCGGCGTCGAACGCGGCAGCCAGGAGCTAGCCTCAGGGCGGTGTGTGCTCCGAAA
>CAYLJT010000061.1:0-16841 GCA_964383995.1 uncultured Polyangiaceae bacterium | reverse complement strand
GTTCGCGCCTCGGCCGCTGCGCCGCTTCTTCGTAAGTTGGTTTACGTTTTGGACCTCATGCGGCACTTCGATGCGGGACCCTGGAAGACCCCGATTGGCGTCGAGCCCTCCACACCGTCGCGAGTCGGGCGTGTGATCCTGCGGCCGACGACCCACCGCTTCGGCGCGGCGGCCCCCGATCCACCCGGCCGGGGCGGCGACGATCGCGTATCGCCCGCGCTCGCACGCACGTTGAGCCCGCAACCAGGGCCCGCCCTGGTGGGGCGGGCGGTGCCTTCACCGCCCGCGAGCAAGTCCAGCATGACGGCGTCAACGTCCGCCGAAGTGGAGCCCACCAAGGCGGAAGAGCGAGGCACCGTACGGATGGACGGCGCAGACCCCGTGCTCGCCTCGGGCGTCGGCCCCCACACGTTGCTGGCGATGGCCGCGGACATGTTGCTCGAAGGCAAGCTCCACCAAGCCATGGTCGCCTGCGAGCGCGCGTGCCGCGCGGCGCCAGCGGATCCCGCCGTGTTATCGCGGCGCATCTACATCATGGCGCAGCTCCCGGGCGCCAACCTGGAGCTGATGCGAAGCGAGATCGACGACATCATCGCGAGCGCACCGGAGGTCGCCGAAGCCTTTTTTACGCGGGGCTACCTGCGCAAGCGGCTCGGGGATACGAGCGGCGCGGCGGCGGATTTGGGCCGCGCGCTGCAGCTCGACCCGGGTCACGAGCTCGCTGGCCCGGCCCTCGAAGACCTGCGGCGCTGACCTGCGGGGCTTCCGAAGCCCGACCAAGTACCCTATACTGCGCGCCACCATGTCGACCGTTGCCCTCGACGAACGCCCGGCCTCGGCTGCGGCCACCGCGCCCGATGTCAAGCCCGAAGAGCCGTCGCACGTCGTCAACGAAGCGGGGACGCAGCCGCGGGGGGTCGTCCGCTGGGGCTACTTCCTGATCCTCAACGCCATCGCCGGGGTGATCGCGGTGGCCATTTTCGCCGGTGTTTTCTACGCCGACGGCCTCGATCCTTACATGCGCGGCACCTACGAGTGGCTGCTCGCGCACCCCGGCGTCACAAGCTTTCTGGCCTTTTCGCCGCTGCTCGCGTCCCTGCTCGTGGGCTGGGGTTACGCCCAACGGGCCCGCCGCCGCCGCCTCGCCGCCGAGCGCGCTGCGGCCAAAAATGAGTAGGAATCTCACGCTCGAGGGCACCTGACGCGCACGTCGGAAAACCCTGGCGGCCCCGCCCACCGCGCTTTTTTGGGCCCCTTCCGCTGGTCGTGCCATCATCCCGAGGCGTGGCCGCGAAGAAAAACGACGCCAAATCCGAGAAAAATCGACGAGCGGCGCCGGATGTCGTGGAAAAGCGGCGGGTCGCTCGGGCCTTCAACGCGCTGATCACGGGAAAAGGGCCGTCCACCCGCGATGGTCGCACCGAAAAGCGTCGATTGCGCCTGCTTCAAGAGCTGAGGGAGGGCACGGCCCGGGGAAAGCGCGAGCTGTCGCCCATCGACATCCTCTCGCGGGTGCAAGCTCTGCTCGACCTCGGGGAGCCCATCGCGTCGATCCGCAAGAGCTGCCCGGTTCGCCACAAGGTCGAACCCTCCACGGACCTCGTGGGCGCCCTACGCCGCATGCACGCGTCGTACGGATTCTCCGCCGCGGCCTACGCTTTTGTCGGGGTCGACGACGCGAGCCTCGAAGCGGCTGGCATCGCCAAGCGCCCTGGCCTCGCAAGGGCCCCTTCGGTCGGGCGACGGGGACGTGGCGCCGCTTGACCGGAAGGCCGACGCCGACGATAACCTCGCCACCATGCGAGCCCCGATACGCGCTGCGGTTGCCACCCTCGCCCTTGTTGCTGCGGCAACCACTGCACGAGCGGATGGCGGCTCCCCGACGGCCGTCGTGGGCCGCGCCGGCGCGCGCGTCGTGACGGCCGGCGAGCTGGAAGATCGAATCGCCCACATTCCGCCCTTTCAGCTCAAGGGGCTCGGCGGGTCGATCGCCGAGATTCGTCGCAACTTGCTCGATCGCGCGCTGTTGCGAGATGCGCTGTTTGCTCAAGGCGCCAAGGACCAAGGGCTCGACAAACAGCCCGAGGTGCGCGAGCGGCTCGACCGCGTGATGCGCAATGCGCTGCTCGATCAGCTGCGAAAAGAGGTGTTGGTCAATAGCCCCGTGAGCGACGAAGAGGTGAAGGCCTATTACGACGCCAACCCCGAGAAATTCCACGCGCCGCCGCGCATCGCGATCTGGCGCATTTTGGTGCCGACCCGCGAAAAAGCGCTGGAAGTGCTGGGCGCGGCCCAAAAAGACCTGACCTTGAAGACGTGGAACCAGCTCGCACGCGAGCAATCCGTCGACAAAGCGACCAACATGCGCGGCGGAAACCTGGGGTTCGTAGCCCCCGACGGCAAGACCGCCGAGGCCAACGTCAACGTGAGCCCCGTGCTCTTCGCCGCCGCTTCGAAGGTCGAAGACGGCGCGCTGGTGACCGAGCCCGTGAAGGAGGGCGCCGCTTGGGCCGTCGTGTGGCGGCGCCAGAGCATGCGCGAAATCACGCGCACCATGGAGCAAGAGGCGCCGAGCATTCGCCAGGTCGTAGCGCACACGAAGACCGAAAAGCGGGTGAGAGAGCTGGTCGAAGGCCTTCGAAAGGAGCGCCTGACGGAGCTCAACGAGGACCTCGTGGACCAAATCGAGATCGGCCCGATGGGCGAGGTCCAACCCATTCGACGACCGGGGGCGCTGCCTACGTCGCGCGCGCGAACCGCCGCGCCTCCCCAGCCCCGCGAAACCCCGGGCGGGCTGCGGTAGACCAGCACCTGAGGCGCGCTTCGGCCGTCGAGGCCGCTAGCCGAACATCGCGAGGGCCGCGCCAACCAGCACCACGGCGCCGCTCGCGACGGCGATGAGCACGGCGGAGAGCATGCCGGCGCGGCGCGCTTTGGCGAGCCCCGCCGGGGGAACCGCCGCCGTTCCCTCGAGGAAGGCCTGGGTCGCCGTCGAGGGCGCCGAGACCGAGAGAGAAAGCGCTCGAAGCGCGGCACCGGGGCCCTGCGCGAAGAGCGCCGCGAGGATCCCCGCGGGGGACGACATCACGTCCCAACCGCACGCATAAAGCCCAAATCGTAGGCCTCGGGGGCGCGAGCCGCGGCCTCCCGCGCGGGCGGCGCCGCGGGCGAGGGCGGCTCCGTGAACCGCGTGCGCGAGGACCATCCACAGCGCGATGCCCACGATCAAGCCTATGAAGACCCCGAACGCGTGGCCTAGCTTCGCCGGATCGGTGAGAATTTCGAGGGCGAAATCGGGCAAAATCGCGGCCCCAAGGGGCGCGAGCACGAGGAACACGGAGCCCACCGCGACGAGCTCGGCCACCACGGCAAAGCCCAAGGCCTTGCTCACCTCGCCATCGGGAAGCGCGCGAAACAGCGTTTCGGCGCCTTGCGTCGTGGCGTTGCACGTGGACCAAAATCGCGCGCCGCCGGGACCGGGGCGCTCCCAGGGCACGATCGCCACGACCCCCGAACCCTCGTCGGCTTCGACCGCCGCACACCCGGCGCAATCCGAGCGGCCACACACCGCACACAGGATCGCCGCCGGAACATCGAACGCTCCGTCGTCGTCGAGCGCGGGATACCGCCTTCGGCTGGCCTCTTCCTGGGGCACGGCGCCTCCGAGCGTCGCTTGGGAGCCGCGACCCGTGGCGGCTCCACCAACGCCAGGTTACGTCCGAGACGCCGCGATGTCGACTTCGCGACCCTTTTCTGCGGCCTTCGGCGGGGGCACGGAGCCGCCATAACGAATCGCGCCCGCCAGCGCCAACAGGCCCAAGAAACCGGTTGCGAAGAGGCCCCATCCCCATTCGGTCGCCACCGGGTAAAGGCGCGTGGTCGGGGGCGGCGTGCTCCAACGAATGGCGACCGTGACGAGCACGATCCCCGCCAAAAAGCCGACCGCTACGCGGGCGCCACGCATGCGATGAATGGTCCTTCGGCTGGCGACCAGCGGGATCATCACGAGCCACGCGGCGAGCGGTGCACCCATCCAGCGCAGCAAAAGCGCGAAATCGAAGCCCGAGAGGTCCCGCAGCTCGGGCGCGCGCTCGTAGGCCCACGGCGCGAAAAAAGCCCCCAAACCGAGGCACGCGACCAACAACAGAAAGCCCCTGCCGCGGGCCCAATAGGTCCACGGCAACGTCTCGTGCTCGGGCGGCGTGACCTCTTCGAGGACGCTCTCCGGAGACGGTCCGAGCTTTTCGAAGGGCACGAGGGCGATGCCGCACTCGGGGCACAGGGTCGCCTCGCCTTCGGGCGCCATGTGGCGGCAAAACGGACAGGCGAGCAGTCCTTCCATGAAGCTTTGCGCAGCATAGCGCATGGCCCATGCTGGACAGCGAGCCCATGAGCAAACGCAGCCGCCTCGAGGACGCCGCCATCGCCACCTTCATCGCGAGCCACGTGGGCTGGAGCGTGGAGCAGGGCGCTCTCACCAAGACCTTTCGTCTCAACGACTACGGCGCGGCCGTGGGGCTCACGATGCGCATCGCCCTGGCCGCGGAGAAGGCCGATCATCACCCCGATATCCTGCTGAAATGGGGGGCCGTGACGGTCGCCTGGTCGACCCACGATGCTGGCGGAATCACGCAGCTCGACACCGAGCTCGCGATGATCACCGACGCGCTTGCGACGGCGTGAGCATGGCCGAAGAACGTTCTCTTGCGGAGGTCGCCGCGGCCCTCGGGCTGCCACCCGACTTGCCCCATTTGGAAGAAGCGCTCACGCACAAGAGCCGCGCGAATGAAGCGCGCAAGAGCTACGGGCGGGCTCCCGTCGCGCCCGTCGACAACCAACGCCTCGAGCTTTTGGGGGACGCGGTGCTCGGCCTCTGCGTTACCGAGCTTTTGATGGCGAAGTTTCCGCACGCCAACGAGGGCACGTTGTCTCGGTCACGGGCCTCCCTTGTCAACGCTGATGCCCTCGCCGCGTGGGCGCGATCAGTTTCGCTCGGCGACGCGCTGCGCTTGGGCAAGGGCGCGGAGGCGGCGGGAGAGCGGGAGCGCACGAATGTCCTCGCCGACGCCGTCGAGGCGCTCGTGGCCGCGGCCTACGTGGATGCAGGCATGGAGACCGCGCGAGCGTTCTGCGAGCGGGTCGTGGCCGCGGGGCTCTCGTCGCTGGACGAGGTGACCTCCGCACAGCGCGATCCGAAGAGCGCGCTGCAGGAAATGGTGCAAGCCATGGGTCGGCCCTCACCGCGCTACCGTGTGGTTCGCGCGGAAGGGCCCGATCACCGCAGGAGCTTCGTCGTGGCCGTCGAAGTCGACGAAAAGCCGCTCGCCGAAGGCTCGGGGTCATCGAAGAAGTTGGCCGAGCAAGAGGCCGCGCGCGAGGCCATCCGGGCGTGGCAAGATTCGTTTGACGTCAAACCATCCGAAGGAGCCTCCGAATGAAACGTCGCGCCTTCATGGCCGTGCTCGGCTCGGCGACCGCCGCGCTGATGCTGCGCGCGTCTACCGCCTGGGCCGGGAGCTACCTCGACCGGGCCGCGCTGCTGCTCGATGAGGCCCAAAAAGAAGGGGATTTGCTGCGGGCGCGCTCCACCGACAAGGAGACCGTTGCGCTCATCGCGGCCCTCGCGAAGACGCGGCTCGACGCGGGGCGACACATGGAGGTGCCCGTGGCGGTCGCCAAGGCCCATCCCCATTTCCTGCTCGTGCTGGAGCACAGCGAGCGCGCGGCCGACGCCGCCACCAGCGGCGACCTCAAGAAGCTCCTGATGCACCTGACCTCGGCGCGCGACGAAGAGGCGATCTTTCGCGCTGTGATCGCCGAGCTCGGCTACACGCTGACCGCGCCGAAGAATCGCAACTAGCGCCCTGCTCCGCTGGTCCCTTGGACCTCACGAAGCACAAAAACGGCTACGGCGTGGGCACGTCGGCGGCACACCGAAAGCCGATGTCGACCTGCGCGCTCGAAGGAGCCACGCCCACGCGTCGCGTGGCGCGCAGGTCTTCGAGGGGTGTGAGAAAGCTGCCTCCGCGGACCACACGCAGGGGCGCCGCGGGATCGCCTACGGGATCGCGTCCGCCCTTCGGCGCGACCACGAAGCCATCGGACACCCACTCGGCGACGTTGCCTCCGAGATCGAAAACCCCTTCGGAGGTCGCGTCGCCCGCATGGCTCGCCTCGACGCAGGTGCCCACGACCGCGGCCTTGCCGACGCACGCCCCGTTGCGATCGCCACAAGCGCGCGCGCAATCGGGCGCGTCTTCGCCCCACGGAAAGCGGCGCAGAGCCGAGCTGCGCGCGACGACCTCCCACTCGGCCTCCGTCGGCAAGCGGCGGCCGCGAAACGCGCAATAGGCCCCGGCGCTCGCGAAATCGACGCAGTTTATCGGGTGTTCCGCGCTCTTGCGCGAGGCGTTGCAGCGCTTGCTCCACGTCTCGGCGAGGGCCGTACCTGATCCGGATCGGCGCCATCGGCAGCGGGGACGGTGACGAGCTCGGCGGGACCGCAACGACGGGCCGCGACGCACTCGCCGTAGGCCTTCGTGGTCACCTCCCGTCGATCGAAGAAAAACGGCTTCGTGAGCGTGATTTCGCGCGTTGCTTCGCCTTCGCCAATTTGGAGCGTGACGGGGGCGACGAGGATCATGTCGTCGGGGGGCTTCGGCGCTTGCGACGCCGACGCGGACGCGGACGCAGGTGGCGCAGGAGGCGCGCTCGGTGTGGACACGGGCCCCGCCGAAGCGCTCGCCTTGGGAGGCGACGAGGTCGTTGCCTTGGCGGACGCCGTCATCACGGGTCGTTGGCTGGGCGGCGCTGGCCCCTCCTCCGAGAGCAGCACGTAGGCCGCTACCGCGCCCGCGGCGATCAGCGCGAGGGCGATCCAGCCGAAGGGAGACTTCCTGCTGGGCTCGACGGTCGACACGCGTGTCGCGGGCGCGACGTCGAGCGGCTGGCTCGTGGTGTCGGCCGTGGGCGGCGCGCTGCGATCGGGGATCGGCGTCTCTTCCATCGGATCGGACGCAGGCGGGGCGGGCGCGACGGGGGCGCTTGGACGGGGATTGGAGGCCACCGTGGGCGCGAGCTCGGCGGCGCGGCGGGCCTCTTCGGAGGCGACGTTGTCCGCGTCAACGGCCACGTCGAGCTTCGTCGCGACGGCGTATTCGGCGGTCGAGAGGCCGCTCACGTCGTCGCCCGTGCGACGCACCGATCTCGGCGCAACGACGCGCTCGCCCGAGAAGCCCTCGGCCACCACACGCTCGATGTCGTCCCAAAACGCGCCCGCGTCGGGGTAACGGTTTTGCGGCTCCACGTGCAGCGCGCGCGCGAGCACGCGCTCGATGCCGTCGGTCGTGGGCACGCCGCGCGCGCGCAGCGTCGGGCGCACCGAGGGGTCGGCGGCGGCGATGTAGAGCTGGGTCGGATCGTCACCGTCGAGGGCCCGCTTGGCGGTCACGAGCTCCACGAAAATGAGCCCCAGCGCAAACACATCGGTCCACGGCCCGGTGGCGCCCCGCATCTTGCTGAACTGTTCGGGCGCGCCGTAACGCGGAGTGAAAGCGCTCGGCGCCTCGGCGGTAGCAGTTAGCGCGGCCTTGATCGTCGCGTGCTCGGCGAACACCTTCGCGATGCCGAAATCGAGCACCTTCATCGTGGTCTTGCCGACCGCGCGCGTAAGAAAAAGGTTCGCGGGCTTGACGTCGCGATGCGCGATCTTTTGCGCGTGCGCGGTGGCCAACGCGCGTGCCGCGGGCTCCAGCATGTCCGCCGCTTCACGGGGCGTCAGGCCCGGCTCGCCGTCTTCTTCGCGCTGCCGCATGAAGGCCGCGAGGGTCTGTCCTTCGAGCCACTCGAGCACTAGAAAGGGGACCCACGTTCCGTCTTCGTGGGTGAACGCGCCCACATCGAGGGCCTGCACGATGCCCGGACTTGTCCGAGACAAGCGGTGCAAAATGCGGCCTTCTTCTCGCAGTTGCGCGAGGAACGCCTCGCGCTCTTCCCTGCGAAGCGTGGTCGGGATCTTCAGGCACTTGACGGCAATCGGCTCGTCGAAGCCGGTGTGCACGCCGCGGTACACGACGCCGAAGCCACCGTCGCCTATCACGGCGTCGACGCGGTATTTCCCCTCGATCGTGGTGCCAACGAGCCGGAAGGGATCGGCGAGAGAGCCCGTCTGCGCCATGGCTTGTCGACGCTGATACTCCATCCGCCCGAGCCCCAAAACCCCCAACGCGACCCACGTCCCACGTAGGCCCGTTTTCCGCTACGCTCCAGGCCAATGGAAGGCGCGGATCGCGCGCGTGAGGAATTCTTTTCCGAGGCGCAGGAGATCATCGAGGGGCTCGGCCGCGACGTGCTCGCGCTCGACGAAGCCCAACGCTCGGGACGCTCCGATCCGGACGTCGTGAGCGACGTGTTTCGGGCCGTTCACACGCTGAAAGGCCTCGCGGGACTGTTCGGCGCCAACCGCCTCGCGGCCCTCTCGCACGAGCTCGAAGAGCTGCTCGACGGCTTGCGTCTCGGCAAGGTCGAGCTGTCCGCGAGCGTGCTCGATCTCTTGTTTCAATCCGTGGACCTCTACGGCCGTTTGCTGGTCGCCGATCGGGACGGTCGTGAGGGCGGCATGCCCGAGGTCGAGCAGCTCGTGCGCGAGCTGCACAGCCGCACCCACGCCGCGGTCCCGCTCTCGCCGATCGGCCAATACGAGCTCGATCCGGGCCTTTTGGCGGTGCTCACCGAGTACGAAGAGCACCGCCTGCGCAGCAACATCGCGCAGGGCCTCTCGCTCATGCGTCTGCGCGTCGACCTCGAGCTCGCCACCATCGATCAGGTCCTCGACGACTTGAAGGCGCGGGCCAAGCCCTTCGGCGAAATCATCACGTATTTGCCGACGGGCGAGGGCGCGAGCGCAGAATCCATCGAGCTCGATATCTTGCTGGCCTCGGGGGCTAGCACCGAAGAGCTGCGCAAGGGCCTCGAAGGCGGCTCGATCCCCATCCAAATCGACGAGGTCCCGAGGGTGAAGGGCCCGGCGCCCGCGCCTCCGTTGCCGATGCCGGCGGGCATCGAGGACAGCTCGCCGCTGCTCAGCCTCGCGCCGCCGACGCCCGGACGCGCCTTGGCGCCGTCGGCCGAAGGCGGCCTCGCGAGCGGAGCTCAGGCGTCGCGCGACGTGAGCCACGCGTCCCTGCGCAGCGTCACGCAGACGGTCCGCGTCGACATTCAAAAGCTCGATCGCCTGATGAACATCGTGGGCGAGCTCGCCATCGTGCGCACGTCGCTCGGCCGTTTCATCGAAAGGCTGCGTCAAGACCGCGAAAATCGGCAGCTCGTCTCCACACTGCTGCGCCTCGAACGGTCCTTCGAGCGACAGCTCGACGCCATGCAACAGGGCATCCTCGAGGTGCGCATGGTGCCCCTCGGACAGGTGTTCGAGAAGCTCGCGCGCGTCGTGCGACAAATCAGCCGCGAGGCCGACAAACAAGTCAATTTGGTCATCACGGGCGCCGAGACCGAGGTCGACAAACTGATCGTCGAAGAGCTCTCCGATCCGCTCATGCACATGATGCGAAACGCGATCGATCACGGCATCGAAGCGCGCCCCGCCCGCGAGGCGGTGGGCAAGCCCAACGTGGGCACCATCGCGCTCAACGCATTCCAAAAAGGCAACCACGTCGTGATCGAGATCGAGGACGACGGCGCGGGGATCGACACGCAACGGCTCGCCGACGCGGCGGTCAAGCGCGGCGCGATCGGCAACGAAGAGCTGCGCGCGACGACGCGCCGGGACGTCCTCAACCTGGTGTTTTTGCCCGGTGTAAGCACGAAAAGCGGTGTCAGCGAGCTGTCCGGCCGCGGCGTCGGCATGGACGTCGTCAAGACGAACATCAACAAGCTCGGCGGCGTCATCGACGTTTCGAGCGAGATCGGTATCGGTACCAAATTCACGATCACGCTGCCGATCACCCTCGCGATCATCCGCGCCCTCGTGATCGACGTGGGCGGGCGCCTGTTTGCGATGCCCCTCGCGACCGTGCAGGAAGCGGTCTTGCTCGACGCAAAGAGCGTTCGAAAGCTCGACGGCCGGGACGTGGTCACCCTGCGCGGCAACACCTTGGAGCTCTGCGATCTCGCCAAGCTCTTCAATTTGTCCGCCGCCGATGTGGCCACCTCGCCTTTGCTCCGGGGCCTCGGCGATGACGCCCTGCCCTTGCCCGTCGCGCGCTCCGAGCGGCGCTACGTGGTGGTTTGCGCGGTCGGCACGCGCCGCCTCGGTTTCATCGTCGACGGCTTGATCGGCGAGCAGGACGCCGTGCTCAAGCCGCTCGGTCCCTCGCTGCAACACGTGCGCGGCTTCGCGGGGGCCACTGAGCTTGGCGATCAACGCATCGGGCTCGTGCTCGACGCCCCCGGTCTGATCGAAGAAGTGAGCGCGAGCCTCGCCGCGCCGCGCGCCACGCCCTGAGGAATTCCATGGCCGATATCGTTCGCCGTGAGCCCTTCGCCCTCGCCCCCCGCCGCCCTCGCAGGCCCGATCGCGGCCCGCGCGTCGAGTACCTCGCGTTCCGCCTCGCCGACGACATCTACGCCGCGCCCATCGGCCTGATCCGCGAAATCCTGAAGCCCCCTCCCCTCGCCGAGGTGCCGCGCGCGCCGGCGACGGTGCTCGGCATCATCAGCGTGCGCGGCCAATTGGTCACCGTCATCGATCTGCGCCAACGCCTGCGTCTGCGCGAGCAAGCGCCCACCAAGCGCAGCCGCATCCTGCTCGCGCAGGGCGCCGCGCAAGAGATGTTCGGGCTGTTCGTCGACGAGGTGTTGCAGGTGCACCGCTTTGCCGAAGACGAGATCGAGCCCGCGGCGCCGGCCCTCGGAGGCGACGTGGCCGAGCACATCGCGGGCATCGCGCGGCCCGCGAAGGACACCTCGCGCGCGGACGCGCGGGGCGGCCGGGTGCAGGCCATCGTCTCCGCGACCCCGGGGCACGTCACTCTCTCGCTGCCGCAGCCGCGCGTGCTCGGCGAGGGCGCCGCGCACCAGGTGGCCAGCAACGATCGCTTCATCGTCTTGCTCGACCTCCGCGCGATCCTTGGAGCTCCAACGAATTCCCGGCGGGGTGAGGCGCCGTGATGGAGATCTCCCATCGGCAGCGCCCCGATCCGCAGAAGAGCCTCGTGGGGTTCGTCGTCGGTGATGTGAGCTACGCCATCGACATCCGCCGCGTGCGCGAGATCATGAACCCCGCGGTGATCACGCCCCTGCCCCACACGCCCGCCGAGGTCATGGGCGTCGCCGATCACCGCGAAGACGTGGTCCCGATCATCGATCTTCGAACGCGCTTCGGTTTGCCCCCGCGGCCACCGAACCGAGCGACCAAGTGGATCTTGGTCGATGCAGGACAGCTCACCGTCGCGCTCGTCGTCGACGGTGTGGCGGGCGTGTTCGGCACCGGCGGCGAAGACCTCCGCCCAGCGCCGAGCGTGGGCGGAAACCGCGATCTTCGCGGCATCGCAGGGGTCACCACGCACGCAGGCGCGCTCACATTCGTGCTCGACCTGGCGCGCTTCGTCGAGCTCGCGGACGCCCTCGCCGCCTCGGGCATCGTCTCTGGTGTGGCCTCCGGAGTTGGAAGATGAGCGCGGCGGACCTTTGCGCGGCCCTTCAGATCGGGCAAAAGGGTCCGTTCTACGAGCCGTGTCCCCCCGCGCCTCGAAGACCCACCCCCGCATGGTGTCTGCCGATCGCACGGGCTCGGGCCTACGTCGCGCGGCGGGCGCCAATCCCAAGACCATGGGCCCCAGCGAAGAGCTCATCTTAGACGAAGCGTGCTTTCACCGACTCGCTGAGCTTTTTCGCGAAGAGGTAGGGATGCTCATCGCCCCCGAGATGCGCGCATCGGTGGAGCGCAGGCTGAAAGAGCGCGTGCTCAGCCTCGGGCTCACGAGCTTCTCGGACTACTGCCGCCTGCTGCGGTCGCCCGAGAAGAACCGCGCCGAGATCGACGAGGCGATCGATCTCGTCACGGTCAACGAGACCTATTTCTTCCGCGCGCCGCAGCAGCTCTTGGCGCTACAAACCGAGCTCTTTCCGGTGCTCGCGGCGGAGCCCGGCCGCCACACGATCCGCATGTGGAGCGCGGGCTGCTCGACGGGCGAAGAGGCCTACAGCCTCGCCATCGCGTCCCTCGACTCGGACCTGCCGTCCAACATCGAGGTCCGCGTCCTCGGCACCGATGTCTCCCGCCGTTGCATCAACTTCGCGCGGCGTGGCGTGTACGGTCGCTCAGCGTTTCGAGCCACACCACGCGAAACGGTGCTTCGCCATTTCATCCCCGAGGGCGACGAGCACCGGGTCTCCGAGAGCCTGCGCGATCGAACGAGCTTCGCGCACATGAACCTGTTGGATGGAGCCCGCGCTTCGATGATCGGCCGCATGGACGTCATCTTCTGCCGCAACGTCTTCATCTACCTCGACGAACCAGCACGACACCGCGCGGTGGACGTGTTCTATGAGCGGCTCGCGCCCGGCGGGTTCCTCCTGCTCGGACACTCGGAGTCGCTCTTGCACATGACGACACGCTTCGAGCACTGCCACCTTCGCGACGAGCTGGTCTATCGTAAGCCCCTCTCCATCGGCCGCTCGGCGCCTCGACGTTAGGCCCCCATCCCATGACGATGACGGCCCCGCTCCGCGTGCTTGTTGTCGATGATTCGGCCTCGAATCGCAGGACACTGGTCGACATCCTCGCGGGCTCCAGCGACGTCGAGGTGGTGGGCAAGGCCTCCGACGGTGAGCAAGCGCTGCGCATCGCGACCAGTGAGCGCCCCGACGTCATCACGCTCGACCTCGAGATGCCCCGCATGGACGGCTTCACGTTCTTGCGCTTGCTGATGGCGAAGCAACCGACGCCGGTCATCGTCGTGTCGAGCAACGCGCAGAAAGACCACGTCTTTCGCGCGCTGGAGCTTGGCGCGATCGACTTCATCGCGCGGCCCGAAGGCCCCATTTCTCCCGAAGGCGCGTGGCCCCGCGAGGTCCTTCAAAAGGTGTTGTTGGTGCGCTGTCTCCGGGTGCCTGGAGCGCCTCCACCGGGCACGACCATCCCGCGCTCGTTGGCGCGTAGGGCCATCCCCGACACGGGTCGCGTCCAGTTGCCGCCGGGCCTCATGGCCAACAAAAGCCTGGGTCCGGTCCGCTACGTCATCGGCATCGCGGCCTCGACGGGCGGGCCCACCGCGCTCGTCGATCTCTTCGCGCGGCTCCCCGACCCCTTCCCCGGCGCCGTCATCGTCGCCCAACACATGCCCGACAAGTTCACGCGGAGCTTCGCCGATCGGCTCGATCGCAAGGGCACCCTCGGCGTCACCGAGGCCGAGGACGGCGACATCGTGAGCGCGGGGCGGGCCTACGTATGTCCGGGACATTCCTCCGTCGAAGTCATCAAGACCCCGGGATTTGCGCCCGGATCCGTGGGTGAGCTCCAACTTCGCATCGTCCCGCCGCAGGCCAGCGACCGCTTCACCCCGAGCGCCGACAGGCTGTTTTCGAGCCTGGCGAGCGCAGCCGGCAAGCGCGCCATCGGGGTCGTATTGACGGGCATGGGCGACGACGGCGCCCAAGGCGTCAAGGCCATCCGCGAGGCGGGCGGCACGGTCATCGCCGAAAAAGAGTCGAGCGCGGTCGTCTATGGCATGCCGAGGGCGGCCGTCGCTTCGGGCGCCGTGCACGACAGCCTCGATCTGAACGGTATCGCCGAGTTTCTGTCGCTCCTGCCCTGACGAACGCCAAGGCAAGCGCCCAGGTGCGGCCCAGCTCAGCCCACCCACACGGTGGAGATCGACGGATCCTTGGGATCGTAGAGCACGAGGATCTCGCCGCCGACGACCAGATCGCCAATCGCGCGCATCTCCATGTGGGTCAGCGTGCCTTTGTAGGTCGAGCCATTCACCTCGTGCTCCCAGCGAATCTGGAAGGGGTGCCTGCCGTTCACGGTGGTCGTGTGATCGAAGCCGGCATAAGAGACCTTGGCGATGATCGGCAGTCCATGGACAAACGCGCGGATTTCCCTGCGATTCGAGCGGATCGCCGAGGCCAAGAGCAGCGCTCCGACGAGGGGGAAGATGAGCACGAAGCTCACGAAGTAGCCAAAGCTCGAATACGTCTCCCCTTCGATCCGCGAGAAATCGGGCGCGAAGGGCAGGACCTCGATAGGCACCGTGGCGCCCGGCCGGGCGCGCACCAACAGGGCACCATCGAGGGTCGGTGATTCGCCCTGGTAAGCCACGTTCTCGAAGCGATAGGTGTACTCGATGAGAATGGGGTTCTGCCCGTTGATCTCGACGTTGGTTTGGACATGCGTGCCAGTCACCGTGCCTGTGGCCCTTTGCCCCGCGAACGCAAGCGCGATGTCCACCGGGAGGCCGGCGCAGAAGATCACGGCGAACACGCTGCCAAGCGCCAGGAACGCGCCGCCAATGATGCGTAGGACCGACTGCGATCCCGTGTAGGCAAACACCAGATCACGAGCCCTCTGGGAGGGCTGGCGCGGGGGCGGTGGAATGTGCGAGAGGTCGGGCTTCGGCGCCTCGCGATAGTCGCCCGCGGTCAACGGTAAGTGCGCCAAGAGCCCCCCTTCCCCGGCCTTGGCGGCCGCGCTGGCCCGCGCCATCTGGTCGATCACATCGGGGATGCCATTTCCGTCGCGGTCTTCCATCAACCGCGCGGTCTCGGCGGCGAGACCAGCTTTTGCCTGCCGCGCGCCGCAGTTCGAGCAAAAACTGGCATTTTCAGCGAGAGGCGCGCCGCATTGGCTACAAGGCATGGGGCATTGTCGACGGCTCCGCGGACCTTGTCATCCGCGCTTTTTCGAAGGTGGGCGAGCTTCCGCGCGCTCCCCACCAAGCTCGGGCTCGGCGAGCGGCAAAAGGGGTCCCAGGCGACCCACCCGATCGCCCAACATCTTCGCCATCACGGCGCTCGTCTCCACGCCGTAGCGCTCGCACAAAAGGGTCACGTCGAGGGCCACTTGGCTCACCACGATTTCGGCGATCGCCTCGGTCTCGCTCACCACGCCGCGATCGTCCGGCGAGCCCTCGGTGGCCCCCACGAGCGTGGTTCGGTCGTCCGAGACAACCACCAAGCGGTGCTTCCAAAAAGCCTCCAATTCAGGCGCTTCGAGGCCCGTGCTGAAGCGCTTGCCGCGCACCTCGCTCGGCAGCTTGGCGTGGGAGAACACGACGACGAACACACCGCGCTCCTCGGCCTTCGCCAGCTCATCGGCAAAGTGAAGGATTTCGCGGGGCCAGCCCGACACCACCAAGAGCCGCGACGCGCTCGCGGCGACCCGCGCGGCCTCTTCGAGGATGCGCTCGTAGCCGCGCACGGCGAAGGCATCGGGCCCCTCGGGCGCGACCGACAGATCGCGCACGGCCTCCTCGAACGCCAGCGCGGTGGACTCGAAGCGCCGTTTGAGCGCGGCGATCAGCGCCTCCGGAGGCGTGGCCATGAATTTTTCGGGGCTGCCCGACAGCGAACGCGCGGCGCCATCGGCGGCAAGCTTGCGCAGAACCGCGTACACGGCGGAGCGCGGCACGCCCGCGCGTTGGCCCACTTCGTAGCCCGTTTGCGCGCCGTTTCGCACGAGCGCCACATACGCGCGCGCTTCGTTCCGGGTGAAGCCAAGGACGGTCAACGTCCCTTCGAGATCCGCCATGGAGCGGATGTACGCCTAAGATAGAAGCCCCGGCAAGGGCCCTTGACTGGCGTCGCCGAAGGCAGCGACCTCGTGCCCCATGGCGTGGGCTACCGACAGCAGCAGATCGGCGTGTCGACGGCCACCAAAGTCGAGCAGCCGACCCGTGGAGATGCGCCCCCCCGCGCGGCCCGCGAGCACAAATGGCATGTTGTCGTGTAAATGCGTGTTGCCGTCGCAGACCTCGGTGCACAATAAAACGAGCGACGTATCGAGCATGGTGCCGTCGCCGTCGGGGCGGGCGGCGAGCTCCGAGAGCAAATAGGCAAGTTGGCTCGTCCAGAAGCGCGTCTGCTTGACAAAGGCGTCGAGCTCTTTTTTCGCGGGGTCGTGGTTGGCCCCGTAGTGGGACGCCTGATGACTGCGCATGTCGAAGCTCGGGTCGTACATCTCTGTGCCAGGGAAGCGGCTCATCAAGAGATCGCTCGTGTGGTGGGAGCACTGCAAGGTGCCAACCTGGGTGAGGCCACAGGCCATGGCCAGCACCATGACGTCGATTTGGGCGCGTAATAGCGTGGGAAACAGCGCGGGATCGTGGATATTCGCGGCGCTCAGGCCGGGCGCGCTCAGGCTCGGTGCGTCGCACGACGCGCTCGGCAAGGTCCCTGTGCTCTGACCCTTGATGCGCTTTTCCACCTCGCGCAAAGCCTCGAGGTGCAAACTGAGCTTCTGGCCTTCCACGTCGCCGAGCTCGGCCTTCAGGTGGTTCATGTCGTCGAGCACGCCGTCAATCACGCTCACCTCCACGGGGTCGGCGCTGGGGCTCGCGGGTCCCTCCGTCACGCCCGAGCCAAAGAGCATTTCGAAGGCCGCGAGCGGGTCGTCCTGCGGGGGCAAGCTCTGGCCCGGCGCGACGTAGGAGATGTGCTTGTCGCCCGAGGCGTTGTCGGCGTTGGCGTGGGCGCCCAACAACAGATGTTGCCAAGGCGCAGAGGCCCCCACGGTCTTGGCGAGCAGCTGGTCAATCGACGTGCCATTGCCACCATCGACGGCGGTAAGGAGCTTTTTGGCGCCTCCCGGGTGACTGCCACTGTCGGTCGGCCCCATGCTCAGGCCGTTCAAGAACACACAATCGTCCTTCCAGGGCGCCAAAGGC
>CAYLJT010000060.1:0-16841 GCA_964383995.1 uncultured Polyangiaceae bacterium | reverse complement strand
TCTGGCGCTCTCGGTCACCGGAGTCGCCCTTTTGAACCGTGCGTCTCCTTCCCCGACGCCCACCGTTTCCCCCACCGTGTCCCCTCCACCCACCACCTTGCCAACCGCAAACACGCCCTGCTGCGCCGGCGTCGACTGCGCCGCCGCGCAGAGCCCGTGCGCGTCCGGGCGGCGCTTGGTGACCGCCAACTGCAGCGTCCAGCTCCCCACATTCAATCGCTACAACCTGCGGGTTGCGGGGGCGTTGGGCGCAGACCGCGGCGACCAGATTTGCGTGCGTGTCTCAGACAACGGTGGCTTCGCCTGCACACCCTTCGAGCTCACGGCTGACTACACCATGCCTTCGGCGCCTGCCTACCGGCCTGGCCTCGTCAGCACCAACATCGACCAGCTCATGCGACGGGGTTTGGACATCGAGATCCGAAGCCCCAGCGGGACGGTGAAGAGCAGCGCTAGGGGCTACAAGTTCGTGACGGGGATCATGCCATCCGCGCTTTGCCGCGGCCTCAAGGCCAACCTCGACGGCGGCAAATGGACGACCTTCTACATGGAAGATCCCTAGGTAAGATAGCTGAGATCGCGCTACGGCTTGCCCCGCCCCAGCTCCCGCAGCGACCGCAGCCGCTCCGACCGAAAGTCCCTGACGCCCACAACCTTTACAAACGGCCTCGGCGCACGCAGCCGCTTCCACAAGAACGCCTCGTACAATAGCCTCCCGCGGTCCCCCGTCGGCTCTCCGCTGGTCGCTACCACAAGCTCGTCGGGCACGACACCTACGGCATGGAACACGGCGTCGCGGGTCATCGCATCGGCAAGATCCAAGTCCCTTTCGTCAAGCAGGCCCGCGTGGTCGGCGAAGAGGTGCCTGGAGTCGTCGTAGACTTCCCTCGGCGCGTCCTCGCTCAGGCTCGACCAATCGTGCTGAAATCCGAGGCATGCGCCGTGGTCGATCAGCCACGGCTGGGCATTCCAGATCAGGATGTTGGTGTTCGCTGCGCTGCGGTCCGGGTTCATCACCAGGCCATCCAGCCACAGCACCTTGACCGCGAAGTCGTTGTCCAGACCCGGCGCGTCCTTCGCCACCAGGTCTTTGGCCCCCGACAGGAATCGAGAGCCGACGTTCGTCCCCACGCTCCTCGTCAGGAGGTCGCGCAGCTCGTCGTTCTTGTCGACGCTCTCCACGTCCATGGGAAGATCGATCAGCACCCGCTCCGGCACGGGGAGGCCCAAATACGCGGCCAGCTCGGCCACAATCAGCTCCGCCACTAGGGCGGCTACGCCGTGCCCTGCACCTCGCAGCTTCGCCACGAACAGCCCACCTTCCGTCTCCACCACGACGGGCGACGAGCTACCTTGCCTGAAGCGCTGCAGAACGGTCTTCGCCGTGAACCTGGGGAGTTGCTTTGGACCGCTTGGCGTCATGGTCGGTCAGGGCTTCTCCTGCTGGACGCCACCTGTCACGCTCGTCCCTTCGTCCACGGTCTCCACGGTGTAGCGCGCGTCCCGCCGCGCCACGACGCGGGTGTGTCGCGCGCCCTTCTCCCAGGCCCGCGCGGCGCCTTCGGTGCCGCCGGTTACCAAACCGCCTACCGTCATGCCGGCGGCCTGAGCGCCAGCCACCGCGACGTTGCCAGCCAGAATGAAGGCCGCGGCCGTGGTGTATGCGCCCGTCTTCGCGGCCTCACCGCTGGAATCGACGGCAGCCGACACGTCATCGGCCAGCGATGTCGGCGGATCGGACGTGGATCCGGCGTCGTCCGCGGTGCGTGGGGAGAGCGCCTGTTCAGAGGAGGCACAGGCCATGGAGAAGGAGGCGAGCAGGGCAATCGGTAGGGGATTTCGCATGGCGAACGTGATCGGAGCACGAGTTTCGCAAAGGGGTAAACATTCGTGCGTTGCGCCGCTCACCCTCGCATGCCGCGCGCCTGAAATACGGCCTGAATGGCCTCCTGCGGGCCCGCGGGCAGGCGCGCCAGCTCGGCCCTGGCCAGATCCAGAAACTTCGAGCCTCGGCCTCGCTTCAGGGCCTCCACGGCCACCGACCTTGCCTCCATGCCGTCGTGCTCGATCACCGACAACAAGAGCTCCGCCGCCTCCTGCGTGTCGATCTTGGCGAGCGCGCGGAGGGCCGAGGCCCGCGCCACGGGGCTCGACGACTCGCGGTAGATCCGGGCGAGCGGATCGAAGGCGTGGGGAAAACGCAGCTCTTCCAGGGCCCTTGCCGCGTCTTCTGCCACCTGCGCGTCGGGATCGATCAGCGCGCCTCGCAAGGTGATGAACGTCCGCTTGTACAGAAATCGGGAGAGGGCGCGAACCACGGCGATGCGCACGGGTTGCTCGGGACGTCGGAACATCTGTTCGAGGCAGGAGAGGACGGCGTAGAGCTCCACCTGACTCAGGTGCTCGGCGAGCGCCACGTGGGCGGCCACCACCTGGCTCGGATCGGGCGGACCGAGCTGCGGCGAGCCCCTCATCAGGGCCTCCAGCGCAAGGGCGGACAGGCGTGCCAACATCGCGCGCCGCCGCGTGCCTTCGGACCAGGCGCCCACCGTCAAGATCACGTCGGCCGTCACGTCCGCCGCGTTGCCCTGCTGCTCCCACTCCACCAGATCCACATGCCAAACATCTGGAAAGCCCATTTCGTGCCGGAGATGGGCAGGCAAGGGCGAGGCGTCCACGTCCAGGTTGGCGGCGCCTTCGTGACGGCTCTGCGCCCTTTGGTAGTGCTTCTTGCGCGCCGCGGGCAGCTCGAGCTCGGACAGCTCTTTGTACAGCTCGCCGACGGTTTTGTAGGCCCCCTCTTCGCCGTACGCCAGCACCGAGGCGACGAGCGCGTTCTCTGTAATTTCCGGTGGCGAGCCACGCCGCTCGGCGGCCTCGGCCACGGCCTTCCAGAGCCTCGCTTCGAGCAACCTACCATGGGTCGCGACGGCCCCTAGACCTTCCTTCCGTGCGTAGGCCGCGAGCTCCCGAGCGAGGGTCGCGGCAGCCGCAAATTCGCCTTCTTTTTCGGCGGTATTCACGGCTTCTTCGTAGGACTGCAGGGCGTAGTAGCGGAGGTGATCTTCCCTCAAGATGCGGATGACGTTCACGTAGCCTTCGAGCACGTGCTCGAACTGCTTGCTCTCCTTGCCAATCGCGATCAAGACCTCGTAGCAATCGAAGGCTCGCTCCCGTTGGCCCAGCGTTTCGTAGCGGTCCGCGGCCTGCTCCAGGAGGTGGACGCTCGCGACGAAGGCGTCGCGGGCGACCCGCTCGTCTCCTGTCTGGCGAGACGTCCGCGCGAGGTTGAAACGGGCTAGCGCAGCGGCGTAGAGGTCCGTACTTGTCCCGGACAAAACCGAAGACAGACGCGACCACAGGGCCCTCGCGCGGTCCGGATCCCCTCCCCTCTCCCTGGCGATCGCCGCCTGCGCGACGAGGCCCGCGGCTTCGTACTCGTCGGCCGCTTGGCCGTACAAGGAACGGGCGCGGTCGGTCTTACTGCGCTCGGCCCAGGCGAGCAGCGTACGCGCCCGGTCTTTGGCCGGCACATGCCCCAGGAGCTGCTTCTGGGTTCGCTCGTTCCCTGCATACCAGTCGAGGGTCAGAGCGCCCCTCGCGTCGTTGAGCTTCAGGAGCACATTGCACAGATCCGTAACGGCGGCGACGTACTCTTCTTCCCTGGCCACGGTATGACCCACGGCGGTGTACAGGGTGTCGCGGGCCCCCGCGAAGTCGCCGCGCGCGGCCAGGTTGCGGGCCGCGTCGCGGACCTCGTGGATCGATCGCCCAGCTACCATGACGACCTCGACGGCGGTGGTCTCACCGAGCCGCGGGCGGAAGGCGCCTGACTGACCGGTGCGCCACGACGGCTCGGCGTCCCGCGCAAACTGGTCGGCGCTTCGGAGCTAGCCAGGGTCTCTCGCACCGCCTTCCCTTCATCCAAGATGGCCTTCGCCGCGGCCGCGCGCGCGGTGCTCTTGGCCAAGGTGGCGTGGTCGACCACCCAGTGGCCATCCAGCAAATCCAGGTAGTCGAGGTCCAGTCCACCCCCCGATGGCAAGATGAAAACCGCGGCCAAATGCGCCTTTTCGCGCACCAAGGCCACAAGCTCGCGGGGAATGTGCAGGGCGGCATGGGTGAACAAGTGCACGATGACGGTGCCCGCGTCGGTGTGCTTTTGGGCGTCGAGCTCGCTTACCAGCTCGGAAAATACGCGCGCCGGGTTGCGCCCGCGTTCGCCCTTGAAGGCCAAAATGTGGGCCGTCGGCAGCTTCCCTTGGCGCGCGCGATGAAGCTCGTAGAGCCTGGCATCGAAGAAACGAAAGGCCACGTCTTCCCCTTCCAAAAGGAGCTTCTTGGCGGTCGCGATGGCCATGCCCCGCGCGAAGGTCTGCCGGTCACCACGCATGGAAGCCGAAGCGTCGATGAGCAACAGGTGCCTTCGCTTCTGCTCGTCGCGGCTCTGCTCGCGCGCGTAATAGAGCACCTCGTGATCGATGATGCGGCGCGCGAGCTCGAGGTCGTCCCACGACAGCTCGGTGAGGACCAGGCTGTCGATGGAGCCGCGCGTGCCGACGCCCGAATAGCCATGGGCCGCCGTCGTCCCCGCCGCCGGGCGCGTCTTCGTTTCGAGCACGCTGGGCAATATTTCCAAGGAGAAATTGACGATGTCGTTGGCCTCGGGGGAGGTGAGCGCGAAGAGCAAATCGACGTGCGTGAGGGCCCCGGCTTGGGTATCCGCGCCGAGCATGCCAAACAGGCGCAGGGTGTCGAGATCCAACGTGTCCGCGAGGGTGAGCACGAACAGCCGCGCCGCGTCGAGGGCCCCCAGGGTCGATAGCTCGAAGCCCCGCGGCAACGCCGAGAACATCGGCACAAGCTCATCTTCGATGCCTTCGAAGAGCAGGGCGTCCATGGGCAACGCGGCGGCGTACGCGGGCCCCATCGTGATGCGCGACGCGAACGCGCCGACCAAGCGCGCGAGCAAGACGACGATGATCTCGTCGCTGAGCCTGAGCTCCGCGGCCCGCCGCGTGGCCTCGCTGTCGGCGATTTCTTGGATCAACGCCGCGTACGACGGGGCGAGCTGGACGAGCGCGGGTTGACGAGGCACCTCCGCGCGCGGCCCCACCTCGAGCTGACCATGGGGCGCGGCGAAGAGCAGGCCGAGGTCGTGGGCCACGAAAAACGGGACCGCGAGGCCCAAGCGCGTGAGCCCGTCGTGAAAACGCACGGCCCGAAGCGCGCTCGATCCGCTGCGCGGACGCACGCATGAGAGGGCGAGCGAGCCCATGGGGCCGACGAGGCTCGGGTCGTTGCGACGATGGGACGGGAGCGGCACGGCGGGAGCTTAACGCGAGACGCGCTTCCGCTCCGAACGCTGTCGCGCTAAACGCGCGCCGTGTCCGGCCAAGCCCCCATCGAGCCCAGCCCCAACGGCGGCGTGAGCGCCCTTCTGCGCGATCTGAAGACCGCGGCGAACATCGTATCGCTCTCGCGCATCGCCCTCATGTACCTCTGCATCCTGCTTTGGGACCAAGAGCGCTTCGACCTCGGGGTGCCGGTGGGGATCGTGGCCGGGCTGACCGACTACCTCGATGGCTGGCTCGCGCGGCGCTACAACCAGCAAACGCGGATCGGCGGTTTGCTCGATCAGGCGGCGGACATCCTGTTCATGACAGGCTGCATCTTTCTGTTTGTCCGAGACGGCTCGTGGCCGAGGATCCTGCTCTACGTGGTGATTTTCCGCGAGGTCCTGGTGCTCAACCTGCGCGCCAGCGCGGCCCAAATGGGCTTTTCTCTGCCGTCGATCTTCCTCGGCAAGTGGGCCTCCAACTGGATGTTCTATTCGCTGGCGCTGATGGGGATCTCGAAGCTCCCGGAAGACACCTACGCCACGTGGATCCGCTACGTCTCCCACTTCGGCATGGTGGTCGGCATTATTTCGAGCCTGATCACGGCAGGGATCTACACGCGGAGCTACGCCCGCCAATACAAGCCTTAAGCGCTCTTCCGGCCGTAGCGCCGTTTGACGGCCGCGATCAAGGTGCCAATCGCGCCGCCCGCGATGATGGGCAACATGTACGGGAGCACGCCCAAAACGGCCATCGCCAAGAAGAACAGGATGGCAAAGTCCTTCTTCAGCGCGTAGCGGAAGAACACGAGCAGCTTGCCCTTGAGCCCGGGCGGAGGAGCCTTGTCGAAGTCCCAGTCGATGGCGTAGAGATCGCCACTGCCCTTCTCCACGAGCTCGACGTAAAGCACCGTCATTTGTAGGGCGAAGGCCAGCGTACCGATGGCGCCAATCCACATGAGGATGCTGTCGCCAGGCAGGCCGCGGGAGCCCACGGTAATGCCAATGTAAAAGGCGATGTTCGACACGTCGTCGCTCACCGTGTCGATCCATTGGCCAAGCTTCGACTGCTGGAAACGCACGCGCGCGAGCTCGCCGTCGACGCCGTCGAGGATGCTGTTCCACTGGAACAAGAAGGCGCCAATCAGCATCCCCCAATAACCACCTTGAGCGCACGAATAGGCACCAGCGATACCCAACAAGAACGTGATGAAGCTCATCATGTTGGGCGTGAGCGGGGTATGCACGACGCGCTTCGAGATGAAGATCGAAATGTGCCTGTTGAGGTGGCGCGCCACGAGGCCGTCGACGGGCTTGCGGCAGGCCTCGAACAGCTCGAAAAACGCGCGATCTCGGCCCTCTTTGGAGGTGACCTCCGTCGACCACAGGGCCCCTACGTCGTGCTGCTTTACGCCCTCTTGCGCGGCGACGGAGGTCAGCCAGTCCGAGACACTGCCGTCGATGTTGGCGTCGAACAGGGCCCTCGTGCCGAGCAGGGGGCCGATCGGCTGGCCGCCGCGCACAGCCACAACGCCCTTCGACTCTTCGCGATCGGCGCGCATCAGGGCCTTGTAAATGCCCGGCGCCGCCACCACGTCGTGCCGCGCGAGCACGAAGGGCTCGTCGATCTCCTTGGCCAAATCGACGACCTTTTGCGAGGGGATCACGTCAACGGGGATGACGATTCGGCGGTCCAGGCACACCTTCGTCACCACGTCGGGCTCGTCCTCGGGCACCACCAAGAGGACCCGCGACACACCCTCTTTCTGCAGCGTGAGCACGGCGCGGAGCGCGAGGGTCAGTCCCGCGAGCACGTCATTCGGATGGGCCGACGGGACGGGCAACGCGACGACGACACCAAGAGCAGCGGGGTCCGACATGGAGACCTGCGGTTAGCACGAATGGGCCTTCGGGGACGAACAGCTTGCGACGATCGGCGCGTTACCATGCGCGGGACCATGAGCTTTCGTGTCGCATCCGCCGTGCTTCTCGCCGCGTGCGCCGGCTGCGCCTCGGTGACGACGCTCGCGGACGAAGGGCGCCTGCCCGAAGCCTGGCGAGAAGTGTGCGAGCGCGACCACGACCAGAACGGCGCCTCGCGCGACACGCTCTTGAGCGATGAAGAACAGCGGGCCCTGCGCGAGCGGATCGCCGAGGGGACGCGAGGCACGATCATCGCGCGCGCCATCCCGAGCAACGCCCTCCATGCGCGCCTGGGCGAGAAGATTTTCCCGCGTGAAATGGCCATTTTGGTGATGCACCTCGACGTGACCTCGCACCCGGGGAGGGGCGTGATGGTCACGCCCACGCTCGTTCTGCACGGCGAACGGCAGGTGCCGTGGGAGCTGCGCGCCACGTGGACGCTGGCCGGTATCGAGCCGCCTGTGCCGGAGAATTTCGGCAGCTACGACATCGCGGGCGCGTTCCTCGACGCGGTCGTCGCGGGCCTTACGCTCGGCGCGGTGGACATGAAGCTCCGCGGCACCGACGACGTGCTGCCGACGATCAACCCGGGTCGACCTGGGACCGGCACACCGCTGCAAGAAGACGTGCTCTTTGAGCTGATGTACCGCCAAGAAGAATGCTCGACCATTCATCCCGCGCGCCTCGGCGCCCCCTGCGATGCGGTGTTGGTGCTCGCCTCGGGCAGCCCCGAAGGCCCCAGCCCCGAGCCCGTTCTCGTCGCCAAAACCCCGGAAATTCAAGGGCAAGACGCGCTCGTGTTGCGCGTCGAGCACCTGCCCGATCGGGTCTCCGACGCGGGCTGCTACCTCGGCTACGACATCGTGTTGCCCCTAGCTGAGGGCCCCGATCTCGCGACGCGCGTCGACGCGTTGTTCGCGAAGGGCCCCGTCGATATCGGTCCCCCGGCGGGAGTCACGCGGTGAGCGGACAGCGGCTCTTTTGGCTTGTTTTTCCCTGCATTTGCGCGTGCTCGTCGCAGAGCGCGCCGCGCACAGCGCCCGCGCCCGCGCGTTGGGACACGCCCCTCGCCGCGTGCCACACCATCGACGAGCGCAGGGATCTCGACGCGAGCCTGCGCGATCGCCAGGAGCTCGTGCAAGCGTACGCGGCCGTCGATGCCATGTTGCCGTTGCGCGTCTCCGCCGAGGTCGTGAGCATCGAGGCCGCCAACGCGCGCATCGGCGCGCCCATGCTGCGCGGTGAGGTCGTCCCCATCGTGCTGACCGCGACCCTCGAAGGGCCGCACCAAAAAGACGTGGAGAGCTTCTCGCTCAGCCTCTCGTTCACGCACGATGGCACCGAGTTCTCGAACATCGCGCGTCCCCCCGGTGAGCGCAGCGCGGCCACCCGCGCGCCCGACGTCTTGCGCGCCATGTTCGGCAAAAACCCCTCCCCGCCGCCACCTCCACGTGAGCTGCGGACCACGACCGAGCTCGAGCAAGACGGCACGGCGCGCGACTACTTTCACGCGACCGATCAGGCCGAGCACCTCTCGTACGAGGCGAATTGCCTGGCCTACGGCGGCAAGACCACGTGCGAGGCCATCGTCCCGCTCGGTCGCACCGCCGCCAGCGAGGGACCTGAGCTTGTGACGGCGCGTGCGTTTTTCACCTTGCCCGACGGCAAACGCGAGTGCTTCTTGCTCGACGAGCGGACGCAGGTCCTACCCCCCGGCGCGACCCTCGAAGAGCGGATTCGTCTGTTCTTCGCCGACGGGCCCCGGCTCTTCAACGCCCCGGGACCCTGACGTTTCGATCGCGAAAAGGCCTTGAAATCAAGCCTTGGGCACGGCGGTCACCGGGGTGAAACGCCCCCCTTCGCGCACGCGCTCTTCGCCCTTCGGCACGTCCGCCGGGTACACTTCGACCGTTGCTTCTCCAACCATCTGCCCGCGCCCCTCGACCCAGGTGTTTCGCTCGGCGATCCACGCCTCGACCGCAGCTTGGACAACGTCGTTGAGCGGGCGCGGATCGGCGCCCACGACGGCCATCGGCGCGCCGTACGACCAGCGCACCTTCATCGGCCGCTTGGGGTCTGCGACCGCGAGGCGCGCCGCCTCAGCGGCCTCCGCGCGCTCCGCTTCGAGCATGCGCTCCAACGCCAAGCGCTCGGCCTCCTGACGACGCGCGAGGTCGTGCCGCGCCACCGCCTCGTGCTCCTCCTGATCGAGGGGTCGCATCACATCGCGCAGCGCGTGGGACACCTCGACGGGCACGCCCTCGGTCGGCACGCCGAGCACCTGTTTCATATGCGGCCGCGCGATCAGCCACATGCGCGCGGCGGCCTCGTCGGGCAGCTCGATGTCGTGGGTCTCGTCGGTCACCAAATCGCGAACGCGGAGCAGGATCTTCATGCGTAAAGGATACGTCGTTCCGAGTGAGAATGCGTGCGGCGGGCGTGTATCATCCGGCCCTCCGTGACCCCCCTCGTCCGCCACGCGCTGATCGCATTTTACCCGCGCACCGAGCATTTTCCGGGCATCGTCGATACGGGGCTCGATGAGTTTTTGCCGCGCTACCTGCGCGAATCGGCGCCGCTGATGCGGCTCGGTGTGTACGTAGCGACTATCCTGTTCGTGCTCACGCCGATCATCACGGTCTACGTGCCTCTGCCGTCGTTTCTTTTGCCGCAACGGCTGCTCGATCGCCACGCGGACCGCATCGCGACCTACCCGCTCTACCTGCTTCGCTCGCTCATCCTCGTGCTGAAGATCGCCGCGGGGCTTTGTTGGGGGGCCCATCCCGAAGTGCGAAAACGCCTTGGTTTGCCGCCTCTTCCGCCCGATCCCGAGACCTGGAGGACGACGTGAGCCACTTCGCGTACCGCGCCGAGGACCTCGCCCTCGAGGCCGACTACGTGGTGATTGGCTCGGGCGCCGGGGGCGCAGCGGCGGCGGCCCAGCTGGCCCGCGGCGGCGCTACCGTGTGCATCGTTGAAGCCGGGGCGTGGCTCGACCCCGAGCACTACCCCCATTCGACCTACGGCGCGATGCGCGACTTGATGGAAGACTGGGGCTCTCTCGTGGCCCGCGGTAGGGCCTTGTGGCCCATCGTTCAAGGCTCTTGTGTGGGTGGCTCGACGGTCATCAACAGCGCCATTTGCGTGCGCACACCCGCCGATATCTTCGAGCAGTGGCGGCGCGAGCACGGCATAGACGGCCTCGAAAACGACGTCATGCGCCACGAAGACGCCTTGGAGACCGAGCTCTCGGCGCTCCCGGTCCCCGGCCCCAGCGCGGGCCGCTCCAACGAGCTTGCCATGTTGGGCGCCAAAAAGATGGCCTACGAGAGCCACGTCATGGTGCGCTATGTCAAAGGCTGCATGGGAGCTGGTCAGTGTCTGCAAGGCTGTCGCAACAAAAGCAAACAGAGCACCAACCTGACCTACGTGCCTGAGGTCTTGGAGCGCGGAGGCGCGGTGCTGTCCAGTGCGCCCGTCTCGCGTATTCTGTTCGAAGGCAAACGCGCTGTCGGGGTCACGGGCCGCTTCAAGCACCTACGCACAAGGCGCTTCGGAGGCACGTTTACGGTGCGCGCCAAGAAGGCCGTCTTGGTCGCGGCCAGCGTCACCTGGAGCCCCGTCTTGCTGGCCAAGAGCGGAGTTCGCTCGCCGGCCCTCGGCGAGTTCTTCCGCGCCCACCCGGGGACAGGCATCTTCGGTGTCTACGACGAGGTGGTGGATCTCAACGTCGGCGCGACGCAAGGTTGGGCGTCCACGGCCTACCGCGTGGAGCCCGGGCTCAAGCTCGAGACCCTGTCGATTCCCCCCGAAATGGTGGTCTCGCGCCTCTCCGGCGGGGGCACGGCGCTCGCCAAGAAGCTGACCGAGTACCGCCATTTGGCCATGTGGGTCGCAGCCGTGCGCGCCGAAACGGTCGGCAGCGTCAAGCCCGGCTTCTTCGGCAAGCCCGTCGTCAAATATGCGCTCAACGGCCCGGACATGGTGCGTTTGCGCAAGGGCCTCGCGCTCGTGGCGCGCACGCACTTCGCGGCGGGCGCCAAGAAGGTCATCCCCGGCATCTACGGCCTACCCTATTCGCTAGGCCCCGACGAGGTGTCTCAGCTCGACGACGCGCCGCTCGATCCGCGGGCCTACGTGGCCATCCTGTCCCACCTCTTCGGGGGCTGCGTGATGGGCTCGGATCCAAGGCGCAGCGTCGTCGACGCGCGGGGCCGCGTGCACGGCTACGAGGGCCTCGTGGTGTGCGACGCGTCGGTGATCCCCACCAACCTCGGTGTCAATCCGCAACACACCATCATGGGCCTCGCCCGCGTGTTCGCCGACCGCTTGCTCGACGCTTGAGCGCGGCCCCACGTCAGTCGTGGACTTCCCACGTCATGCCCTGTTGGCGCAGGCGCACAATCAACTTGTCACCCATCGCCACCGCGGGGGTCATCACACCGCCCTCCGAAGACAGGTCGTCGAGGGCCAAGCACAGCGCCGACTCGGCGAGCATCTTGGCCGTGGACCCGTACCCCGGATCCACGTTGTCCGAGACCTTGCCGCGCAGCGAGAACGCCGGGCTATCCCCGCGTTTTTCGCCCTCCGCGACGATCTCGAAGCGAAAGTACCCGGCGTCCCGCTCCGCCGCCGTCGGGCCCTGACCGGGCTTAGGCAACACCTTGTCGGCGAGCACCTTACGAACGGGTGGAATGGCAAGACTGGCAAAGAGCCCACCTATGCCGGCCACGAAGCCCCAGCCCATCAAGGCCCCTTTCGGGCCCGCGCCCGTGCTCAAGGTCTCGTGATAAACCATGTCGCGACCGTAGCGATTGGCGAGGAGGGCATTGGAGCGGCGCACGACGCGGGTGTTGACCGGCGCCATGAAGAACGGCGCCGTGTAGGTACCCTCCTTTTCGTCGTAAGAGACCGTCTTTTGATCGAAAACCCGCGGTTTTTCGCCGTCTTTCTCGGGATCGAGGGCGTAGGGGTCGGCGAGCAATTTGCGCAGACTAGGGTCCTTCTCGGCCTCTTCGAACATGGTCACCATGCTCGACACCGTGCCGCCCGAGGCGCCCCCCTTGAGGCGGACATAGGAGGTTACGCGATCCGCCGGTCGGCCGTATTTCGCGAGCGCGTGCTCTTCGACCATCCACACGCCGAGGTCCGAAGGAATCGAGTCGAAACCGCAGGTGTGGACGATGCGCGCGCCGGTCTTTTTGGCCTCGTCGTGGTGGGCGTCGATCATGCGGCGCATCCAGGCGACCTCGCCCGTGAGATCGCAATAGTCGGTGCCCGCCGCAGCGCACGCCGCCACGAGGTTACTGCCGTAGAGCGCATAGGGCCCCACCGTGGTGCACACGACCCGCGTGTCTTTCGCGATGGCGTCGAGCGAGCCGCGATCCGACGCGTCAGCGACGCGAATGCCAATCTCGGAGGCGCCCGCGGCGCGTGGCAGGCTGTCGCGCACCGCCGCGAGCTTCTTCGCGTCCCGCCCCGCCAGGGCCCAGCGCAGCCCCTGATCGGCGGCTCTTTTCGCGAGCACCTCCGCCACGAGCTTGCCGGTGTACCCGGTAGCACCGAAGAGAATGACGTCGAACGGCCTGTCCGGGCTTTTGAGCATGGGGCCTTGTAGCAACAAAGCCCCTGCTCGTCACCCCGCGTGCCTCGTGCGCCCCATCAGGGCGCGAAGGCGCAGCGGATACCGGTCGTGCTAGCGCGCAGAGAGGGATCGCGCTTTTGACGGCTCGACGTTTCGAGCAGCCCGGCCGCGCCGATGTAGTGGCCGCCGCGAATGACGCGCTCCGTCCCCACCACCGTCTGCGTGCAGTCGTTGCAGGGCAGCGGGTAAGTGGCCTGGTAGTAGTCGAACGTCCACTCGTCCATGTTCCCGGCCATGTCGTGCGTGCCGAAAAATCCGTCACCCAGAGGGCTCTTCGAGCCCACCGGCGCAATATCGGTGATCGCGCACAGCGGATTACCGTCCTGCAAGCATTGATAAACGGCGTACGTGTTGTCGACCGTGGGCCCGCCCCAGGGGAACTGCCGCTGCAGCGCGCCGCCCGAAGCCGCGTAGTTCCACTGCGCTTCCGTCGGCAGGAAGCCGCCATCACGGATACAGAAGGCCATCGCCTCGTACCAAGTGACGCAGTTCATCGGCAGCTTCTCGTTGGCCCCGACCGAAGACGTCCACGTGAAGCTACCCGGGCACTTGATGCCTGCCTTCAGGGCCGTCGTATCGACGGGTAGGTATTGATTCCAGTTGGGGTCCCAACCGCTGTTGGGCACCTGCGGATTGGCACCCGAGCCGGGGGCGGGCGGGTTCGTCTGGACACCGTAACCCTGATTCACGAAGAGGCGGAAGCGCCCCAGCGTCACCTCGAAGTCCGCGATGCGGAAATCGCTCAAGGTCGCCTTGTTCGTTTGGTCCACGTAGGTAACGCCGTCGTAACTGCGGGAGAAGGTGCCGCACGTGACGAGCTTCGTCGCACAACAATTGATGGAGTTGGCAGGTCCGCAGTTGGGGCCGGCGCCGGCCGCCCCGGCCGGGCAAGTTGGAATGGGCACCGACACATCGGCGGAGCCACAGACGCCCACGCACGCTCCGTTGCTGCAATTGTTCGAGGCGCACTCGGCGTTCGTCGCGCAGCCCGTGCAAATATTGCCCTGACACAGCAGCGTCGTGCAATCGGTCCCGACAGCGCAAATGCCGCCCACGGGGCACGGGCTACAGCTCCCACCGCAGTCGACGTCGGTCTCGCTACCGTCAATCGTACCGTTGGAGCAGGGATCCGGAGGCCCGCCGCCGGCGCCACCGCCGCCACCCGCGCCGCCACCGCCGCCGCCGCCACCACCGCCACCTCCGCCGCCGCCGCCGCACTCGGGCCGACCCCCACAATCGGCGCATCCGCAGCCTTCGTAGAGCGCCGAGCAAATGCCGTCGTCGTAGCAGTTGCCGGGAGCCATGCAGAACGCGTTTTCTTGGCAGTCCGTGCAGAAACAAGGCTCGACGTCACTGCAGACCACGTCGTCGGCGCAGCTCAGGCACGCTACGTCACCAAGGCAATCGGCGCACAAGCAGTCTTCCGCGGCGGCGTCGCAAACACCATCGGGCGCACCGCCGTAGCAGGCCGCAGCGTTGTCGATGCAGTCCTGTTTTCCAAAGCAATCGGTGCAGCCACACCCCTCGTCGAAGGAGTCGCAATAACCATCATCGACGCAGTTGTGGTCGGCCGGATCGACACACTTATAGTAGGCGTCGCAGTCGTCGCAAATGCACGAGTCCATCACGTCGCAGACGCCGTCCGGGGTGCATTGATCGTAGTTGCAATAGGCCGTCGGCGCGCAGTCGGGGCAACTGCAGAGCTCGCCCAACGTGCAAATGCCGTCGGGCGTCTGCTTGCCATCGGCGGAAATACAGCCCTCCGGGGGAGCGCCCCCCGTCGAGCTGGTCTGACCACCTCCCATGCCACCTTCGCCCCCCGCGCCGCCGGTGCCCGTCGTCGTCGACGTGGTCGTGCTGCTCGTGGACGACGTGGTCGTGCTCGTCACGGCGGTCGCAGTGGAGTGCCCATCGCTGCAACCGGCTCCCATGGCGTAGATGCCAAACAGACCGCACGCAAGAAAGACAAGCCTTCGCATAGACGTCCTAAGGGGGCCAAACGGATCGGCGGAGTGTCGAACGTCAGCCCGTCAGACCGGAGAGACCGCCCGAGCAGAAAGCTGGGTCCCCAAAGGTCGTGTCCGGCTGATCGAAGGCATTGAGCAGCGAGACCCACAGATTCGACTGGGTCTCACCGGTATAAGCGATGGGGTTCGTCATCCACCAGGCCGGTCCCGTGAGGGACTTGTCGCCGGTGTACTGGAGGAAACGACCCGTCTTGAAGTAGCCGCCGCAGCTCCCGGCGATGAGCACCGGGATGTCGTGGTGCTCGTGGATCGAGCCGTTTCCAAGCTCGTTGACCCACACCACGGCGGTGTTGTCGAGCATCGTGCCGTTGCCCTCCGGAATCGACTTCAGCTTGGTCAAGAGCAACGCGACCATCTCGGAGTACCACCTGTACGTCATGAGCAGCCAGTCCTTCGACGGCTTGTCGGGCCAGGCAAGGTGGGTACGATCGTGCCACTGGTCGTGGGGGTTGATGTTGAGCCATTCGTACGAGTCGCCGTCGAAATGGAACGTGGCGACGCGCGTCAGGTCGCAGGCGAACGCGTGCGTGATCAGGTCGAAATTGGCATCTACCGTGGTGGGTAGATCGTTGTAGCTGTTGTAACCGGGCGGGAAGACCTGGTTCGGAACGCTGCAGTTTAGCGTGGGATCCGTGACGATCGCGATCTGGCGCTCGATCTCGCGAATGCGGTCCCAGTGGTTGTCGAGGCGGATGCGATCGTCGGTGCCGAGCTTGGTGCGCAGCTTGGAGAAGTTCTTCTGCACGCCGTCCACGACGCTCTGACGACGCGCCCGGATGATCGCCAGCTCGCTCGGGGTGAAATTGAAGTTCTGGAAGATCTTGGCAAAGTTGATGGCTGGATCGGACTCGCTCGGGAGCGGCTGATTCAGGCCGGCGTAACACATGACCTGCAGTGAGTCGAAGGGCTTGAGGCCGCCCGACTTGCTGTTGGTCCGCCCGCCGAGCTGGAGCGAGAGAAACTGGTTACCTTGCCCGATGCGACTGGCAATCACCTGGTCAATCGAAGGACCACCGGCCCAGCCCGGGATGCCGTTGCCGGACGGGTCGAAGCCCAACGCCGGGCCCATCGCCGTGGAGGTCAGCAGGTGGCACATGGCGCGGTTGTGAGCGTTGTAGTTGTCTACATAGGTGCTCGCGCTGTTGATGCCACCGAGGACCAAGAGGTCCTTCTTGTGGGGCTCGAGCGGCGCCAAGATGTGATACGTCTGCGTGCCATTGAGCGCGGGCGTGGGGTCGGTGTCGACGAACGTGTCCGGGAAGTAGAAGTCCGTCTCACTGCCCACCGTGGTCCCGGTCGCGTCGCGAGGAAGCCAGTTGGGGTAGATGGTCCCCTGGTGCTGCGCAATGATGATCAGGCGCTTGGGGAAGACGGGATTGTCAGCGTTGGCCTGCTCGACGTCGAGGAGGGGCAAAATGCCGGCGGCTGCGGCCGTGCCGGCCAAGCCACCCAATACGGCCCTGCGATTAATCTTACGTCCACGCATGGCTCAGTTTCCCTTCGATCCGGTCGCGAGGTGGTTGCTGATAGCGATCTTCTGGCGGAAGGCCTCAGTGAGCGTCAATTGCACGAGGAGCTCACGAAGGCTGTTATTTTCCGCAAATTTCTCTTGAAGGTCGGCGATGGTGCATTTGTCTTGCGGGTCCTCGCCGCGGCCGTTCGCGTAGCGGAAGAGCTGCGTCACGACGCAGTTCTTCACGACGGCGCTCTGGGACATCTTCATGCCCAAATCGCGCGGACCGTGGAAGTCGCCCGTCAGGTCGTCGCCGTTGTAGATCGTCCCGGAGTCATCGACGACGACACCATTCTCGGTGTCACGCCAGGCGCCCACGGGATCGTAGTTCTCGAAGCCGAGACCGACCGGGTCCATCGACGTGTGGCAAGATGCACAGTAGGGATCGGCCGAGTG
>CAYLJT010000059.1:0-16980 GCA_964383995.1 uncultured Polyangiaceae bacterium | reverse complement strand
CTCGTCAGACAACGAGGGATAGTACTCAACAGGAATCACATGGGCGGTGTCCACGCGGCTTCAATGAGGCCCACGACAGACAACGACGGATAGTATGAGGGCACCGGCGCCGTGCCCGAATTCTGCGACGAGCTTCAATGAGGCCCTCGTCAGACAACGAGGGATAGACGGCGCCCCGTTCCCCAGGCGCCCATCGGCGCCGAGCCGCGCTTCAATGAGGCCCTCGTCAGACAACGAGGGATAGCTGTATTCGAGCACCGCCGAGAGCAGCAGGCCCGCGATGCTTCAATGAGGCCCTCGTCAGACAACGAGGGATAGGGCCCCCCCGATCTCCCAAATTTTTCGACCCCTTGCAAGGCGTTTCGCGAGCGGTCTCTTTTCACGCCCCTCCGGCCGTGCCCGCTTGCGCCTTTTGGGGTCGCTTGGCGCTTCAACATTTGCAAGGATTTCAAACACCTGGGTCGCGTTGCGAGCGCCTCCGGGGGTTTGGCCGCCACGTTGGCGCTCGCGTGACGGGGCATTATACACCGCGCGGCTCCCCTTGCGCGGAATTGTTGTTGTTTACGCGGACATCCGCTCGTCGTCAACGACCCCGAGGGCCTTCGAGCGGTCGGGGGCCACCTATTGTCTCGGACGTTCTTGGAAGGTCTCGGACCTTTGTCCCTTGTCCTATACGACGATCACGCGCTCGAACACCGGCTGGTACGACTTGCCTAGGCTTTTGATCGACACGGCGGCTCGGCCGTCGGCGGGGCCTAGGTCGGCGAACAGGACTTGATCTTCGCCGTGGTGGATGAGGTTCGATAGGCGCGTGCGGAGCTCTACCAGCTCTCTTTCGTTGAGCTCACAGCGAAACACCGATAGTTGCAGGCGATCGCCGTAGCCTAGGAGCAGACGGTAGACTTTGCGGAGGCGCTTCGGGTCGCAGATGTCGTAGCTTACGATGTAGGACTTTCTCACGGGCTCCTCCTACCGGGTCCGGAATGCGGGGTAGGTTTCTACCTCGCCCAGCAGGAGCCTCCCCAGGAGCCGTGCCTGAACTTCCAACACGCGGCGGTAGCTCAGGCGGTAGCCGAACACTGGGTGGGTCACCAGCTCGTCAAGACGCCTCTCGTGGGCCTTCATGACATCCTTCCTTGCCGCGTCCGTCAGAGACACCGCGTCGGCCACCTTGACGAAGCTGCTGCCCTTCACCACGCCGTTGTTGATCACGTTCAACACGATGGAATCCGCCAAAATGGGGCGAAATTCTTCCATCAAGTCGAGCGCCAAGGCGGGCCTTCCGAACCTTGGCTGATGGTAGAAACCCAACAGCGGATCGAGGCCGGCTGCCTGGACGGCCAGCAGCATGTCTTTGGTCAGAAGCGAATACGAGAGCGACAACAGCGCGTTCAACGGATCCTTGGGCGGACGCCGGTTGCGCGACTCGAAGTCGAAGTCCCCCAGCGCCGCGGCGGGGCCGCGCAGCATGCCATTGAACGAGCGGAAATAGAGCCGCGCGGCGGCCCCTTCGATGCCCAGCAAGCTCTCCTTGGATTCGGCCTTTTCTGCCTTCTTTGCCAGTATCTCCAGCTCTCCCAACGTGGTGGCGCTCGGCTCGGCGTGGTTGCGCCGGAGCAGCGTCCTGGAATTTCGAATCTTCGACGCGATCAGACCCCTTGCCACGCGCAGACAACCTTCCGCGTCTGCCGCGGCCGCGTGCTGGGCGACGCGCAGCTCCACGTTCTTGGTGTCATGACCGGTTGCCCGTCCGTACACCCATCCCCCCGTGGTCGCGAAGGTCACCGGAATTCCCCGCTCCAAAAGGGCCCGGAGCGCCTGCGTGGTCAACTGGACGTTTCCCAGCAGCATCACGTGGCTCGTGTTCGAGAGCTTCGCCTCCGTGCGCTGACCCGCGCGCGTTACGATGGCAAGACGTTCGCCTTCCAGGCCAATGCGCGTCCCTGCCTCCTGAACGTACACGGCGATCCGGTCGTCCCGCGCGGGCCACAGGCGGCGCACCACCTCTTCTTCGTCGGCCTTGTCAGGCTCGGGCAGCATGCCCCAGGCTTCGTTGGTGTCAAGCTCGCTCGGGACTTGCGCGAGCCGCCTCGGAATCTCCGGCGGCGCCTCCAACGGCTCGCCTCGGAGCCCGCGTAGTAAGGTCGTCTCGTCCGGAAGGCAGATGCCCACGAGCGAACAACCCAGGCACTTTGGGCTGCTTTCCAAGGGCTTCGGCAGCTCACCTCGGGCGACGACGTCGCGCGCGCGCTCGACGGCCTGCAGGGTCGCGGCGATGAGCTCGGGGGTCGCTTCCACCGTCACGCGTTGACGCGACTTGGCGAAGTAGATGGCGCCTGCGTCACACGAGTAACCCTGATCGCGCAGCAAAAGCACTTGCGCACAAACCTGCGCCCGCTCGGGCAAATAGGCTTGTTCGGGTAGGTCCGGCGTGGCGCCGCGCTTGTACTCGATGGGGGTCACCTTGCCATCGGCGTCGCCCTCCACGATGTCGACCTTGGCCGTGATTCCGAGCTTGGATGACGAGAGCCACACACTCCGCGCCTGGTAGGGGCGGGGAACCTCGTCGTCGTCCTCCTCTTCGTCTTCGGATCGCTCCTTGGTCTTCCTACCTTTCTTCTTCTCCTCGCGTGGGCCTTCCCCCGCGCTTTCCAGATGATTCGCCCGGTCGTCATTTTCGGGCTGCGCGACGGCGGGCAAGGCAGGCAACGCGCCGCCGGGTGAATCGGCGCGCTGGTGCACCGCGCGGCCCTCAACCGTGAAGTGGTTGTCTTCGAACTCTCCTTGTGACCATTCGAGGTACATCAACCGCTCGCAATAGAGCACCTCGTTGATCATGCGGGCAGGCACAAGATCGGGCACGGCCTCCGGTGTCCACAGCGGAAGACGCTTCGGCCGAGGCGTGGGAGCCAAGGGCGCCACGGGGACCGAGGGTAGGGAGAGCTTGGGGTCTGCGGCCATCGAAATGCTCCTGTTTCCAGCTCGGAAACGCATGTTCGACGGATCTGCGGTGGGATTGTCGATACGCCTAAAGTGGTATGTGGAGGGGGTAGCGTGGGGCAGAACGCTGGTGTAAGGATGGTTTCAACACAGCGAACGGCGCTTCATTGAGAACGACATCCCATGCGCTTTGAGGACTTTTTTCGCGCGGCGACGGGCACCGAGCCCTATGCCTACCAGCGCGCCTTCGCGAGCGCGGCGATTCTTCCCGACCTGCTGGAAGCGCCCACCGGCTCGGGAAAAACGGCGACGGCCATCCTCGGCTGGCTATGGCGTCGACTGCACGGTAGCCCAGCCCAAAGGACGGAAGCGGGGAGCCGCCTCGTCTTCTGCCTGCCCATGCGCACCTTGGTCGAGCAGACCGAACGAGCGGTGACGCGATGGTTGCAGCAGCTAAACATCTCTGGGGAAAAGCTCGGCGTCCATGTGCTCATGGGGGGCGCTGTCGATCAAGCATGGGAGGCACACCCGGACCGAGACACAATTCTCCTGGGTACGCAGGACCAGTTGCTCTCCCGCGCGCTGATGCGTGGCTACGCCATGAGCCGCTACCTCTGGCCAGTACAGTTTGCGCTTCTCCACAACGACTGCACCTGGGTCATCGACGAAGTTCAGTTAATGGGTGTGGGAGCTTCCACCGTGGCGCAGCTTCAGGCGTTTCGCGAAAAATTCCGGGTCGCTGGATCGGCCAAGACGGTATGGATGACAGCCACCCTCTCCGAGGGTCAGCTCCAAACGGTGGACGCCCGCCGACCGCGAATACGACAGCCTTTTCAAGCCGACGAAGCACCCCTCCAGAGGCGCCTCCATGCGAGAAAAGTTCTTACCAAGGCCAGCGCCACCAGCGGAAAAAAGGGTACGCTTGCCGCTTTGGCGAGAGAGGTAGCGGAAGCCCACGAGCCGGGCACGCTCACCTTGGTGGTGGTCAATCGTGTCGCGCGCGCGCAAGAGCTTCATGCCTTGTTGGCCAAAGACCTCAGGGTGGAACGGACAGCCCTCGTACATTCTCGCTTCCGCCCCGCCGACCGCCAGCGGATCCAAAAGGAAGCGCTCAGCGGAGGTTTTGCGGGCGTTCTCGTTGCAACGCAGGCCATCGAGGCAGGAGTCGATATCTCTGCCAAAACGCTGTTCACCGAGCTTGCTCCATGGCCCTCTCTGGTACAGCGGTTCGGACGGCTCAATCGAGCAGGAGAGCACGCGAACGCTCGCGCCATTTGGATCGATCTCGACACCGACGACGCGGCGCAATGTCTTCCTTACCTCCCAGCCGTGCTCCAGGCTGCGCGCGGTCGGCTTCACGCCCTCGAGGACGTGAGCCCGGTGTCCATTGCCGCCGTCCCGAGGGACGCGGAGGAGCCCGCGCTCCCCGTGCTCCGCCGCAAAGATCTGACCGAGCTCTTCGACACGGAGCCGGACCTCGCTGGGCACGACATCGATGTGTCAAGGTACATTCGGGCCACCGACGAGCGCGACGTGCAGGTTGCCTGGCGGAACTTGGGAAAGGCTCCTCCCGTGGAAGATGCCCCCGATTTGCGACGTGACGAGCTGTGCTCCGTCCCCCTCTTCGACCTTGAGAAGCTCACGAGCGAACAAAAGGTGTGGCGCTTCGACGGCCTGCGCAAGAAGTGGGTGGAGGTGGATCGGCTCTTCCCTGGTCTTGCTGTCGTGGTCGACGTTGCCGTGGGCGGTTACAGCAGCGAGAGGGGTTTTACTCGCGAAAAAGCCGATATTCCTGAGTCGCTCGAAAGGGTCGGACCCAGCCCCGATAGCGACGAAGCGGACTTGCTCACGTACGGCGCCGCCGACTACGTCACCCTGAAGCTCCACGCGGAAGACACCGCCGAAGAAATGACGAAGCTCCTTGATCAGCTCGGGTCGCTCACCCAACCCTTCGTGGATCGGGACCTTCTTGTGGACGCTGCCAGGTGGCATGACGCGGGGAAGGTGCATCCGGCATTTCAAGAGATGTTGATGCGCAACCTTCCCGAGGACGACGAGCGCCGGGCCAAGGGCCCTTGGGCCAAAAGCGACCAAAAGCATGGCGGACGAAACCCTCGACGCTTCTTCCGGCACGAGCTGGCGAGCGCCCTCAGCTGGATGGCCGCCGGAAGGCCGGATATCGGCGCCTATGTCGTAGCCGCACACCACGGCAAGGTCCGGCTTTCCCTTCGCTCAAGGCCCGGGGAGGAGCCCGCGCCCTTCGCCCAAGGTGGTCGGTTTGCCCACGGCGTCTACGACGGCGACACCTTGCCGGAGGCAGACCTCGGAGAAGGGCTGGTCGTTCCAGAGCAAACCTTGTCCCTCGCGTGTATGGAGCTCGGTGGCGACGACGCGGGGCCGTCGTGGGCCGACCGCATGCAACGGCTGTTGGAGACCCATGGCCCCTTCCGTCTTGCCTACGTCGAGATGCTCGTGCGCGTCGCAGACTGGCGCGCGAGCAAGAGGCGGGCGCCCAAGGTTGTGACCGCCGCCACCCAAGGACCCGACCATGGTTGACGAGCCGAATAATGCACCCGTGGACGTTGAGCTGACGGGCTGCCGCCCCGAGCCGCTCGCCTCCTATTTGAAGGCGCTCGGCGTTCTCCGAATCGTTGGCGAGCAGAAGGATCCAGAGGCGCGCGGTAGGTGGCGTGGAGAGCACTTCGTTCTTCGAAGCAAGCTGAACCGTGAGGCGCTGGTGCAGTTCTTTCTGAACGAATACCGGCCCACGCCGGTGGTTGCGCCCTGGAATGGGGGCAGTGGCTTCTACCCCAAGGACAATCGCGATGCTGCGGAAGCGATTCTTGTCTCGGACGACCCCCGCTTCTCGGCCTTTTCCTCCGCGCTGAGGGAAGCCCGTGCCTTTGTCGCCAAGCAAGGCTGGTTGGAGCGACCGGCGGACGATGCCAAGGTGGTGACCATCTCCGCCATGCGAGCCGTGCTACCCGACGAAGCGTTGGCGTGGCTCGACGCGGCGGTCGTTCTAACAAGTGACCCCAAGGGAGCCGACAGGTTATTGTTTCCGCCCCTCTTGGGCACCGGGGGAAACGATGGTCGACTAGACTTCAGCAACAACTTCCAACAGCGGGTCGTCGAAGTGGTGTCCAGGAAGACGCCGGACACCGTTGCTTCAGCCCTCTTCGGGACGACCATGACGAGTCGTTTCAAGGGCAGCATGGGGCAGTATCTGCCCGCCGCGGGCGACCGGACCAACCCCTGGGATTTCGTGCTTCTCATCGAGGGTGCACTACTTTTTGCCGGGGCGGCGACTCGCCGTTGGGAAACGTCTACCCACTCCGTCATGGCCTTCCCATTTCACGCTCGCGCAGCCGGCGGCCTGGTTACGGTTACGGAGAGCGACGAGGACGAGAGCCGCGACGAGCTCTGGCTTCCACTGTGGTCGACCTGCTCCAGCCTGCGGGAAGTTCGTCAGCTGTTCGCGGAGGGACGCGCAACGGTAGGCGCGGGCGACCTCGCGCGGCCTGCTTCGTCGGCCCTCGACTTTGCTCGCGCCGTCGCCGCGCTCGGGGTCGATCGTGGCATCGAAGGCTTTTCGCGCGTTGGGTTTCACGTTCGCAACGGTCTTGCCTACTACGCAACGCCCTTGGGTCGGTTCTCCACACAAGAGGTTCCGGGGGCCCGCCTGCTCGACGATGTGGACGCTTGGTACGAGCGCTTTCGCGTGAAGGCCTCTGGAAAGAACGTTCCAGCGTCCGTGGCCGTCGCGAAACGAAAGCTCGAGCTTGCCATGTTCGAGGCTGCCGAAAGGGGCGAGCTTCGCGGCGTTCTGTTGGCTCTGGGTGACGCCGAGCAGGCGCTAGCGCAGTCGCTGAGCTTCACAACTAAGGCGTTCCTTGGGCCGGTGCCGAGCTTGCAGTCGGCATGGTCCCGCAGCGTGGCCGACGGGTCCGTCGAGCAGCGCCTGGCCGCCGCGCTGGCCTCGCGGCCGGGTATGCGCTCACGCCTGTTGCCCATCGACCGCTCCGCGCGCGGTTTTGGTCGTGGCGACGAGGCAAGCTACGTCTTTCGTCCGCGCGCTCTGACCGACAACCTGCACGCGCTGCTCCTTCGGGAAGACATCGAAGCGCAGCAGGGGGAGCGCCTAAGCGTCCGAGACAAAGCTCGCCTACGCTGCTCGCTCACCGACCTTGCCGGGTTCATCGACGAACGCACCGACGATGTCATGATTGAGCGCTGGCTCCGCGCCTTTGTGTTGATCGACGGCCTTGACCTGGGCCCTCCGCCCCAAGACGTCGTCTTGCCATCGGCCACGTTTGCCGTGCTTGCTTTGGTTCACCACCGCCGCGTCGGTGATGTCGAGCTTGCTAGGACTGCGGGAGCCCTCGCGCGGGCCTGCGCGGGAGATGCCCAAGGCGCTACGGAAGCCGCCATTCGACGGCTCAACGCCAGCGCGCGGCCGCTACCCTTTCGAGCGCTCGTCGAGCCGCCTCGCCGCGCAAGACGTATCGCAGCCGCCCTCGCCTTTCCCCTAACCGAGGTTCAGCGCCGAAAGCTGGAGAGCATGGTGCTCCCAGCAATCGAAGAAGAACCGCACGCGACCCGTGATCGCCTTCCAGAGGATTCCGTATGACCACGTTCGATCTACCCAACGCCCCACGTCTATTGTTGCAGGCGGAGCTCGCCCCGGTTCAGGGGACCCGCTTTCAGCCGACTGGCTTTCCCGACGTGGGCGCGGGCGTGTACACCCTTCCCAACGGAAAGGAGCAACTGCTCGTGGAGTCGGCGCAGAGCGTCGCCAATAGACTGGAAGCGGTCTGTTGGGACGACGCCGTGAACGATCTTGCCAAGCCCCTCGTCGGCCTCCCCTATGTGCGGGTGAACAGCACTGACGGCAGTCTCCTTACCACATCGATTCAGGAAGCCCATCGGCTCAACTCGGTCTACATCGAGCAAACCGAGTTCTTCGAGAAGGATCTGAAGCCTGCAATTGGCTTTGACGACAAAAAACCCACGAATCGCGACAAGTTTGTAGCGGCCGTCGCGCGCTTCGACGTGGGTTGCCTGGTGCACGGCGTCTTCCTGGAGAGCATTGCTGGGGTTCTGCGCATCGCTCGCGCTCTCTCCGGCTTCATCGAGGCCGAGGGCGTTGGCCGAGCGACCAGCGGTGGTGTCAAGAACGACCGGGTGCAGGCGGGCAAAGACGAGGAAGGTGGAAAGACAGCCTCGACCGGGTTTGGCAATGTCCCGTTCCACCGCACGGAGTTTGTCGCCGAGCGCATCACCGCCTACTTCAACCTCGACTTGGATCAGCTGCGCAGCTACCGGCTGGGGCCCGAGATGGACAGGCTGCTCTTTGCTCTCTCGCTCTTCAAGGTGCAGAAGTTCCTTCAGTCCGGACTGCGCCTCCGGGCGGCGTGCGATCTTGCCGCCTCCCCGCTGGTGGTAAAGGCGCCCGAAGGCCTCGTGCTGCCGAGTCTGAGCGACATCGAGGCCGCGCTTCCCGGCCTGATTCAAGCTGCGAGCAAGCACTTTGTCTCACCTCCGGTCACGACGACCGTGTTTGTGCTCGCGGAGAAGAAGGCGAAGGAGCCCAAGGCCAAGAAAGAAAAAGGCTCGTGATCGGCGTCCAGATTCGTTTCACCTCCGGGCGCTTTCACGGAAACGGCTGGTATTCCGCGCACAACGAGGCGGTTCCCGAGTGGCCGCCGTCTCCATGGCGTCTATTGCGGGCGTTCGTGAGCGCGGCTTTTGCCGAGGGCATCGCGTGCGCCGAGGTGGAGCCGCTGCTCGAGAAGCTCCGAACCTTGCCAAGCTACCGCCTCCCGTCCGCGGTCACCGCCCATACCCGGCACTACATGCCGGACACCGATGATGCGGGCCACAAGCGGACCAAGACGTTCGATGCGTTTGTCGTGATCGATGGAGGCGCGCGTGAGCCGAGCCCGCTCACGGTTGTCTGGGACATCGAGCTTTCAGCGAATGAGCGGGAGTTGTTGGCTCGCCTGTGCCGTCGGGTGCCTGTCGTCGGCCGCGCCGAGTCTTGGGCGGAGCTGAGCCTCGTGGAAGCAGAAGAACCGGTCAATTGCTTTCCAGACCAGGAGAGCTCCAGCGCGCACGCCACCAACTTATTGGCCGTCGCCTCGGCAGAAGATCTCGCCGCGTGGTGCGCAACACAGCCCAAGCCAAAGAAGGGCGAGGACGTACCGAGGGATCTGTGGGATGTTCTTACCTTTTCGGGTGAGCGTTACAGGCGAGAGGGCTGGTCGTCGGTTCCGGGCACTCGGCTCGTTCGTTACGTCTTCCAGAATCCACCCTTCCGTCGGGCCCCGGTGCCCACGGCTCGAAAGGCCAGTCTAGTGCGACCAACGGCGGCACGTTTTGCGATCCGGTCGTCGGTTCTGCCGCGGCTCACTGAGGCGCTGGCCATCGGCGAGCGTCTGCGACAATCGGCGATGTCCCAGTCGAAAAACGTCTGTGGGGACGCCAAGCCCGTGTTTTCCGGCCACGGGCAGACGGCGCCTGACCATAGGCATGCCATGTACCTTTCCGCGAACGACGACCCGTCGCGTCGCGGCTTCATTGACCACCTGCTCATCTGCGCGAAGGACGGTTTCGATGACGACGACGTTGTCGCCCTCCAACGGATGCGGCGCCTTTGGGGCAAGGGTGGTCATGACCTGGAGCTCGTCCTGGTCGGCCTAGGTCAGGCAAAAGACTTCGGTGGTATGCAGCTACCAAGCACACGTCAGCTCGGGACGTCGCGCGTGTGGCAGAGCTTGACGCCGTTCGTTCCACCGCGACACCCGAAGGTCGTGCGAGGCGTCGCGAAGGACACCATCGAGGATCAAATCGCGCGGGGCTGCCAACACCTACTCGGCGTAGCACCCGTCCAGATCCAGCCATTTTCGGGCAGCACGAACTGGCTGGAGTTCCGAAGGCGGCGCTATCACGGCGGTGGAAGTCGCGGGCCCGACCAGGCCGTCGGCGCACGGCTTACGTTCGAATCGCCCGTATCCGGGCCCATTGCTCTTGGCTACGGTGCTCACTTTGGGCTCGGCGTGTTTGTCGCGGTCGAGGAGTCGACGGATTAAGGGAATGTCGTCTCGGCAGTGTCAAGCCGACGCCACCCGCGATAGGACCTCTCCAAGCGGCATGGCCTCGACGCCCTCGCCCAACGGGAAGGCGCTTCGCACATTGGCCACGACGTACGCCTCGCGAATCTTAAGGTCGGAAAGCGACGTCCAGAATCCCTTGCTCAGGGTGGGGGCGCTGCTCACCTTGCATTCGATCGCTACCCGGCGACCCCGCTTTTCGAGCACCAGGTCGAGCTCGTCTCCCTTCGCGGTGCGGTAATAGGACGGGCGCCATCCGCGGGCGACGGCGAGGATCTGTTCCACGACGAATCCTTCCCAGGAGGCCCCATAAACGGGGTGTCCCGCCAATGCGTCGTGGGTGTCTAGGTCGAGCAGAGCGTGAAGCAATCCCGCATCCCGGAGGTATAGCTTGGGTGACTTTACCAGTCGCTTGCCCAAGTTTTCTTCGAGCGGGGGTAGCGTTCGAAGCATGAACATCTGCTCCAAGATATCGATGTGGTTGCGCACCGCCGTGTGGCTCGCGTCAACGGCGCGGCCCAAGGCGGAGAGATTCAAGACCTGTCCATGCAGATGCGCGCACATCTGCCAGAACCGATGAAGCGTCGTGGATGGTACCCGAAAACCGAGGGCCGGGATGTCACGCTCCAGAAAAGTGCGAATGAACTGCTCGCGCCAGCGCAGGCTTGCTTCGTCGTCCGCCGCCAGCACACTCTCAGGAAAGCCGCCACGGAGCCACAGCTGCTCCTGTGTACCGTGTTTCGGCACAAGCTCACCCACGAGGAGGGGTGTCAGCTCGATTTGCGAGACCCTACCCGCAAGTGTCTCGGACGATCGGCGGACGAGGTCCGGGGAAGCTGAACCGAGGAGTAGAAAACGGCCGGGGCGTCGGTTGTCATCCACGAGCGCGCGCAGTACCTCGAACAGCTCGGGCGCCCGTTGTACCTCGTCCAGGCAAACAAGCTCGCCCTCGTGCCGCGCAAGAAACCGCTCGGCGTCGGCAAGCCTCGCGCGGTCGGACGGGCGCTCGAGGTCCAGGATCAGCGCTCCTTTGCCGGCCTTCTTCAGCCGCTCAACGGTCATTCGCGCGAGCGTGGTCTTGCCGCACTGCCGAGGCCCAAGCATAGCCACAACGGGGAAACGTGCGAGCTCCTGCTGGAGCACCCGGTCCAACTGCCTGGGCACTTGTTGGTGCATATTGAAACCCTAGCATTCAATTTGCACCAACGCCAGGGCTTCGGTGCCTCAACGATGAGGGTTGCTTCGTGCTTGCAAGAGAGCATCAAGGCGGAAACACCAACGGCAGAGGTGGCACCGGCACCCCCGGCTCCTGGGGGCCGAGCTCGTCGCCGATGGGGATGCCCCAGCAGTAGACGGCGCCTTCCTTGGTGCGGGCGCAGGTCTCATCGTAGCTCATGGACAGCTCTTCGACGTCTCGGACACCCGGGACCGGAACAGGCGCGGCGCCGTAATGGTCTCCCCAGCATGCCACGGTCGCGTCGGTGAGCAGCACGCAGTAGGAGTCGCGGAGTCCGCCTACGATGTCGGTTGCTTTCAAGGCCCAGCCGCTGGCAACTAGGGGTGAATCGGCGTACCAGCCCTCGACGGGATAACCGCTCACCTCGCGGTCGGGCCGCGGCTTGCCGTCGGTGCAGGCGATGGATTCGTTGGTCATGACGGCGCACGCGCGCGTTCTTCCGAGGACGATCTTGTGAACGCCACTCCAAAGTACGATGGGAGTTTCTTGCCACTTGCCGGCCAAGCTACCGCGGCAGGAGATCTCGTTGTCGTTCTGGACGCAAGGTGCGCCAAAGCCCTCCAGAAAACGAGAAACCTGGCCGCCAAAGCCCCGAAGCGTTACGGGGCGTCGGCACACTCTGGTGACACCGTCGGGTGGGTCGAACTCGGATTCAAGGGGACACTTGGAGCCGTCAGCCTCGACGGTGCCCCAACACCGAACGCCGTTCGCGTTGGTTGCACAAGTAAAAAAACTGGAAAGGAAAAGGTCTCGGGCCCCGTCCGCCCAAGTGGATCGAGCGGGCTCGTCGCAAAACACGGTGCGCCTGCGCTCGGGAACGTACTCATCATATTCCACCGAGTCTTTCGGTGGAGGAAAGGTTGTCTCCCACGTGGTCTTGCAGGAAGGTACGCCGCTGATCTGCCCATGTGTGTCGTCTCCCCAACAGCGGAAAGCTCCCTTTCCCCACTCCGCGCAGCCGCCCTCTCGTCCCTGGCGCACCCAAATACGAAGGGCTCCTCGCAGAAATCCAACCTCCCTCACGGACCCCACGGAGCCCCCGCCCCCAATGGATCTCCAGCAGAAGACCCGGCCATCGAGCAGCGAAACGCACTCATTGCGGAAGAGGCGCCTTACGGGGGGACCGCTGTAGGTCGGTAGCGCGTGATCCGTTGGCAACGGTACAAAGGGTGGGACCGGACGCACCGGCATTGACGATGGCAAGGTTGACCCGACGGGATCCGTGGAGGGTGAGGCCGAAGTTGGCGGGGCAGGTGAAGATCCCGTCGCAATGGACGGTGGGCTGCACTGGCATCCAGCGAGGAAGCCGAGCGCAACAACGAGCCGGCCAACGCGCCTCATGGGAAGGATCCCCTTTGTAGACAATCGTGCAGATGACCTATGAATCCGGCGCCCCGGGAGAAGCCGCCGGAAAGCGTGCCCATCCCTCGCGACACGGCCCATGGATGCCGATACGACGACACTGCCGCGCGCAACATGTCCACGAAATTCGGGTCTGGTTCCCCAGTCAGCGCAAATCCGCCGGGAAACCTTCGCCGGAAACGGAACAAAGCGGCGCATGCGAAGTCGGCTCGGTACACATTCTTCTCTAGGATGGTATCGGACATGTCCTTTCGCGCTCCAGCAATGAGACGATAGCGCCTCATTGAGCCCCTCCACTCCGACGCGTCGTGGTCGAGGAAGGTCACCTGATACATGCCTGGATCGATGCCCACGATTTTCGCCTGACCGTCTTGGTCGAGCCGGCCTTCGCGCACAGAGAAGTCGGGCAGCTCGATGCGGCAGCGCTTGAACGGAACGGGCTTCGGAGGGTCGCTCTCGTCGACCAGACCAATGGCGATCCAGGTGGTCTCGTCGGCCTTGCGACGTCCCCAGGATGTATTGTCCGCTCCCATGCACCGAGCTACACGGTAGCTTTGTTCGCTGGCCCCCGCAAGTCCATCAGGGCCCATTGTGGTGCGAGCGGGAAGCGCATCTGGCTGCCCACGAGCCAGCCTTCGGTGAGGCCCAGTTGATCGAGGTAACGTGCCAGTTGGTCGAGGGTCGGTCTCCGTGTCGCGTCGGAGCTTGACCTCGATAGGGTGTTGTTCGTCGTTCCAAGAAATGAGGAGATCGAGCGCGCCGCGGCCGAGACCGTATTCGCGCTCGATGCGGCCCACCGCTGATGACGCGCTGGAAAGGCCGCGAGCCCTCCGGTCCCCGCCACGGCGGGACAAATTGTGATCGACGTGACGGTGCTTTTCGAATAGCCTCGCTCGTCTGGAAGAATGACAATGAAAAAGCACCTGGCGGCATTCCTGGGCCTTAGCTTCATCGCTGCCTGCAGCGGGGAAGGCAGCGTGGCGTCTACGAGCAGCGGCGGACAGGGAGGTAGCGGTGCTTCGGGACAGGGTGGCTCCGAAGTGGGTGGAGCGGGCGGAACGGGTGGCGCTGGTGGCAGTGTGAGCTGCGACGACTTCGTCGGTGAAGCGGCGAGCCCGGTGACCATTCGCATCGTGAACGCATCGAGCAGCGTCGCTCACCTTGCCAATGACTGCGAGGCGGGCGGCCCCGAGAGCATCTCCATTGACGGACAAGCCGTGTTGGATCCGGTCTATTTCTATACATGCGACGAGGTCGTTGCGGGCCAGTGCCTGCCACCGGACTGCTTTGGAGGCGCCCCGGTCGACCTCCCGCCAGGTGACACGTACGAAGCGACCTGGAACGGTCAGCTTGCCGGTGCGATTGTTGATCTGCCGGAGATGTGCCAGCTCTCCTGCGACTTTTCCACTGTGCTTGCCTGTACCAAGCGGGCTCCCGCTACGGCCGGGACGCACTCCCTCGACGTGGACTACACTACCGACGCCGGAATCGCCGCGACCATCACGGTGGAGTTCGTCTACCCGACGCAAGAGATCGTCGCCACCTTGACGGACTGAGCGGCGGCCACAGAGGTGCACGATCGACCTCGCACCGGGTGACACGTAACAAAGCGACCTGGACGGTCAGCTTGCGGGGTGCGATCGTTGATCTGCCGGAGATGCGCCAGTTCCTCTCGCGACTTCGCCGCTGCGCTTGCCCGAACGCACTTTTCTCGTGCGAGCGGTGCCTGCGTTTGTTAGTCTTCCTGGGTGTCACTTTGCCCCGAGGATACCAGCGAGGAGATGTGGGCCCTCATGGAGGACCGCATTCGCCGCATGACGCCCAGGGAGCGAATCGAACGGTCCGTCGCACTTACCATCTTGGCGCACTCCTTCGCGCTCGCGCAGATTCGGCAAAAGTACCCCAACGAGAGCGATCGGCAGCACCGGCTGCGCCTTGCCGCCCGCTTCATCGATCCGGCCGTCATGCGCGCCGCATTCGGTTTTCCTGATGACTGACCCCAACGAGCTAGCGCGAACCCTTGTGGCCCTTGGCGCCGCCCTGGACGGGCTCGGCGTGCGTTGGGCCATCGGGGGCTCGTTGGCGAGCGCGACGCACGGGGAGCCCCGCGCCACCAACGACATCGACGTGATTGCGCTTCTCAATCAGGACACGGCGAGGGCGCTGTGCGCCGCCCTTGCCGGCGAATTCTATGCAGACGTCGACACCGCGTTGGAGGCCGTGCGGGCCCGCCGAAGCTTCAACGTCATCGACAAAACAACTTTTTTCAAGGTCGACATTTTTGTTCCAGGCCCCGGGCCGCTGGGTGCTGGTCAGCTCGATCGGTGTCGGGTCATGGACGTGCACTTGGGTGCGCGCCCGTTTCCCGTCCTGAGCGCGGAAGACATCGTCCTACAAAAGCTCCGCTGGTACGCCGTCGGGGGCGAAGTCTCGGACAAGCAGTGGCGCGATATCCTCTCGGTGCTTCGTTTTGCCGGCGACGACATGGACCAGTCCTATGTCGACACCGTTGCCCAGGTCAGTGGTCTCGGCGACCTTCTCGCGCGCGCACGAAAAGACGCGCGCTGACACCTACGGCAACAGTCTCGACTGTCCGTCGTGGGCGTAGCCGCCGCGCCCGTTGTCTCGGCTGGCCATGCCAGTTCGGGGGTGGATTATTCGGATAGGCTTGAGCGCGATCCGTGGGATGTCTCAATGCCCTCTTAGCGGGCCATGCCAGTTCGGGCCACCGACGATCACACACAGGGTGTCGACGTCGGGGACGTGTCTCAATGCCCTCTTAGCGGGCCATGCCAGTTCGGGTTAGCGTTGAGGGCTTTCGGGCCACTCCGCTGCACGTCCTTGTCTCAATGCCCTCTTAGCGGGCCATGCCAGTTCGGGTCTGAAGTGGACATGGGCACGTTCGCCTACATGCAGTTGTCTAAATGCCCTCTTAGCGGGCCATGCCAGTTCGGGCATGGGCTCGTCGAGAGCCTGCCCTGATAAAATATCTCTGTCTCAATGCCCTCTTAGCGGGCCATGCCAGTTCGGGCAGCGACGACGGAGTTCGAGATGAGCGACGGCACGACGAAGTGTCTCAATGCCCTCTTAGCGGGCCATGCCAGTGCGGGGCCTCACAGCCGGTTCCTGTGTCGCCTCCGGGCGACAAGGTCTCAATGCCCTCTTAGCGGGCCATGCCAGTTCGGGTTCAAGGGGCACCCTCGTGCCGGCATGGGGGAATCGTGTCTCAATGCCCTCTTAGCGGGCCATGCCAGTTCGGGCTTCCTTGCCGAGACCTTCGTGGTCCCGGCGTGGAAGAAGTCTCAATGCCCTCTTAGCGGGCCATGCCAGTTCGGGTCCGGGTTCAGCTACGTCGAACGAATCTTCGGATTCGTGTCTCAATGCCCTCTTAGCGGGCCATGCCAGTTCGGGACCGCCCAGGAGGGATTCAACCTCAGCGCGTCGAAGGTGTCTCAATGCCCTCTTAGCGGGCCATGCCAGTTCGGGATCAAGCTCTCTGACCACAGGGTCAGAGGAGGTATGTCTCAATGCCCTCTTAGCGGGCCATGCCAGTTCGGGGGCATGGGATACGTGGTCGGAGCGAACGACGCGCAGGACATGTCTCAATGCCCTCTTAGCGGGCCATGCCAGTTCGGGGCTCCTTTCCACCATCTACATCGCAGGAGAACGAGATGTCTCAATGCCCTCTTAGCGGGCCATGCCAGTTCGGGAGAGACTGTCTCATCTCGCTGCTAGAAAGCGAATACGTCGTGTCTCAATGCCCTCTTAGCGGGCCATGCCAGTTCGGGAAGAGGTTATCATGCGATTTATTATGAGTTTTGGTGGGGTCTCAATGCCCTCTTAGCGGGCCATGCCAGTTCGGGACGCCGACGACCCAGGTAATTTCCCATCCTACACGTATCTCAATGCCCTCTTAGCGGGCCATGCCAGTTCGGGCACTTCGTCGGGGATTACACGACGATCGAGAATGAGGTGTCTCAATGCCCTCTTAGCGGGCCATGCCAGTTCGGGTCGTTTGTTGGGGAAATGGATATCTATACGAGAATGTAAGGTGTCTCAATGCCCTCTTAGCGGGCCATGCCAGTTCGGGCACCACGAAGAAAGAGAGCATCGAGTATGAGTTCGATCATCGTCTCAATGCCCTCTTAGCGGGCCGTGCCAGTTCGGGTCGATCGCCGCCCCACTTCACTTGTCCCGCACCCACTCTGGTCCCAATGCCCTCTTAGCGGGCCATGCCAGTTCGGGGACTTCGATCAGCAGCAGGGCGCCGGCGAGTGCCAATTTTCACGAGCAAGGGACCACCAAACGCCGGTTTTTTGCATAGGAAGG
>CAYLJT010000058.1:0-17004 GCA_964383995.1 uncultured Polyangiaceae bacterium | reverse complement strand
CCTCACCGCCGATCCGCTCGCGCTCGTCCGCGCCACGATCTTCCTGCCGACGCGGACCAACTACGGCTTCGTCTCGGCGTCGCTGGTGCGCGAGCTCGCGGGCCACGGCGGCGACGTGAGCCACTACGCGCCCCCCGAAGTGTGCGCCGCGTTGCGCACGAAGTTCGGCACGTAGCTCCGAGCCCACGGCGAAACTTTTGGCGGCCAGCGCGAGAGCGCGTCAGGCCGTCTTCGGCGCGGGACCGACGTAGCGCGAGGCGGGGCGGATCAGGCGCCCGGTCCGGCGTTGCTCCAACACATGCGCGTACCAGCCGACCACGCGGCCTACGGCGAAGGTCGGCGTGAAGAGCTCCCTCGGGAGGCCTACGGCGTCGAGCAACACGGCCGTGTAGAACTCGACGTTCGCGCGCAAGGGGCGCGTCGGGTAGCGCTCGCGCAAGACGCCCTCCGCGGCCCGTTCGACGGCCTGCGCGAGCAGGAGGCGCGGCGCCTCGACGCCCGCTTGTCCGAGACAGCGCGTGGCCGCTTCGAGGACGGCCGCCCGCGGGTCGCGCACACGGTAGACGCGATGCCCCATGCCCATGATGCGCCGTTTCGCGGCGAGCTCGCCTTCGAGCCACGCCGCTGCGCGCTCGGGCTCGCCGATGGCATCGAGCATGTCGAGCACGGGTCCCGGCGCACCGCCGTGCAGCGGGCCCTTGAGCGCGCCCACGGCGGCCACAATGGCGCTCGTCGCGTCGGACGCCGTGGACGCCACCACCCGCGCGGTGAACGTCGAGGCGTTCATGCCGTGATCGGAGATGGTCACGAGGTAGGTGTCGAGGGCGCGCACCTCGGCCGCCGACGGGGGCGCACCGCGGACCATGCGCAAGTAGTCGGCGGCGTGGGACGCGCTGGGATCCGGCGCGATCGGCGCCTCGCCTCGAACGCGCCGATGGTGGGCCGCCGTGTAGACCGCCGTGGCCCCCGCCAAGGCCAGGCCCTCGTCGACGTCGGTCGTCACGCCGTGCGCGAGGGCCGCGCGCAAGGCGTCGCAGCCGTCGGCCTGATCCAGGGCCGAGCCCAGGGTGCCCAGCCTCTCGAAGGCACGCACCCGCGCAACGCCGAGGTCCCTTTGAATTTGCGCGCGCGTCGCAGCGTCGGGCAGCGCGCCGTTGCGCAAGAGGCCGACACCGTCCTCGAAGGTGGCGCTCGGTGCGACCTCCTCGACGTCGTGCCCGGCGAGCACCAGCCGTCCACGCTCGCCATCCACGTCGGAGAGCACCGTCTCCGCCACCACTACGCCATCGAGCCCCGACGTCACACCGACGGCTCGCTCTTGGTTCACAACGCTCGTTTCCATGTCGACCTCCGCCCTGCATGGTGGGGTCGATTTAATATGAATCAACATTGATTCGATAATCCATATCAACAAGGGATCTTCGCCTTGGTTCCGGTTCCAAAGCGGGCTAGCTTGGGCTTTCCTTTCATGGATCGACGTGGATCAACATCCCCCGAGTACCTCACGTCGGCGCAGGCGATGGAGCGCCTGGGCGTGAAACGGGAGACCCTCTACGCCTATACGAGCCGGGGGCTCGTGCGCAGCGTGGCGGGGGAGAAGGGGCGCGCGCGGCGCTATTTGGCGGACGACATCGAGGCCCTGCGCACGAAGACCGCGGCGCGGGCCGGGCACGGTCCCGTGGCCGCCTCGGCCCTGCGTTGGGGCGAGCCCGTGTTGGAGACGTCGATTTCGCGCATCGACGCTGCGGGCCTCGCCTACCGCGGCCACGACGTCGCTCACTTGGCGCGTGCCGACACGCCCTTCGAAGCCGTGGCGGAGCTTTTGTGGACGGGTGCGGGGCCCGCGCTCGACGTAGCGTGGCCCTGCGAGGAGCCGGGCCTCGCGCCATCAAAACTTCTGCCTCTTTTGCCCGAGGGGGAGCCGCCGCTGTCGGCGGTGATGCTCGCGCTCACGGCCCTTGGCCTGGCGGACGCGACGCGCTTCGATCGCAGGGAGGTGGTGGAGCTGCCGCGGGCACGCGCGCTCGTGCGCAGGCTCGCCACGTGGGCGGCCCTGCCCCATGGCATCGCGCGGGTGCACGCCGCTTCGGAACAGCCCTCGGTGGCCGCGGCGCTGGCCGCGGGGCTCGGCGCAAAACGCCTTGAAAACGCGGCTCGCGCCGTCAACCGCGCGCTCGTGGTGTCGGCCGAGCACGAGCTGCCCGCGTCGACCTTCGCGGGCCGCGTGGCCGCCAGCGCAGGGGCCGATTTGTATGCATGCCTCGGGGCGGCCCTCGCGGCGCTGTCGGGCCCCGAGCACGGCGGGATGTGCACGCGCGTCGAGGCGCTGTTGCGTGAGGTCGAGCGGCCCGAGCGCGCCCGCGACGTGATCGCGCAGCGCGCACGGCGCGGCGAAATGGTGCCGGGCTTTGGTCATCGGCTCTACCCGGCGGGCGACCCGCGGGTCGCCCCGCTCCTCGAAATTGCGGCTGAAATCGGCGGCGATCGACCGAAATTTCGCGTCATCAGCGAGGTGCTCGCGGGCATGCGCGAGCTCGGGCACGAGCCCCCGACCATCGACCTGGGTCTCATCGCCGTGGCGCAGGCCCTTGGCCTGCCCGATGGATCAGCGCTGGCGTTCTTTGGCCTCGGCCGCATCGCGGGCGTCACCGCGCACATCTTCGAGCAGCGACGCGCGGGCTTCTTGCTGCGGCCGCGGGCGCGCTACGTCGAGAGTACGAGCGCGAGCGCCTCGACGAGCCGCTCGTAGTCCGAGACATCGTTGTAGAGCTGGGCCGAGACGCGCAAGAGGCGCTTGGGCGGGGCCGGCCAAGGCATCACCGGGACCTCGATTTGGTGCTCGAAAAACAGCCTGTCTTGCAGGGGATCGGCGCGAAACGGGGAGATCGATCCGTCCGTCCCATCGGGCAACGCAAGGCTCGCCAAGGAGCCCAGCATGGAGTCGGGAGCAGGCAAGGCGACGCCGAGCACATCCGCCAAGCGGCGGCGCGCATGGAGCACGAGCGCGCGGTTCCGCTCGCGCACTTCGGCGAAGCCCCCGGGCACCATCGCCCCCATGGTCTCGATGGCCTTCGGCACGCACAGATAGGCGGTGGGATCGTCGGTGCCGGTCCAGTCCATTTCGAGCCGAAAACGCGTGCTTCCTTCGAGGGGCGCCGCGGCGCCGTGGCTTATCGAAAGCGGTCGCACGCCGGCCTGGCGATCGGCGCGCACGTGCAAGAACGCAGCGCCCTTGGGGGCGCACAACCACTTGTGGAGGTTGCCCGTGTAGTAGGCCGCGCCGAGCGCATCGAGGTCGAGGGGCAACATGGCCGGCGCGTGCGCGCCGTCGACCAGCACGTCGACGCCCCGCGCCCGCGCCTCGTCGACGACGCGTTGGACTGGGAAAATAAGCCCCGTTTGGCTCGTCACGTGGTCGATCAGGATGAGCTTCGTTTGAGGTCCAACGACACGCAGCACCGCGTCGACCACGTCGTCGTCTCCGGTCAGCGGGAAGGGGACCTCCGCCACGACGACCTTGGCGCCCGCGCGCGTCGCGTGGACATGGAGCGCGTTGTGGCACGCGCGGTACTCGTGGCTCGTCACGACGAGCTCGTCACCGGGGGCGAGGGAGAGCGAGCGCAGGACCGTGTTCACGCCCGCCGTGGCGTTCGGGACAAACGCCAAGTCGTCTGGATTTGCACCGACAAACGCGCCGAGCGCCGCGCGCGCCGCGGCGAGCATCGGGGGCAGCTCGCGCATGAAAAATCGTACGGGCTGCCGCTCCATCTGGGCCCGCAGCCGCGCTTGCTCATCCAGCACGGCGCGGGGGCACGCGCCGAAGGAGCCATGGTTCAAAAACACGACCGCTGGATCGAGGGACCACTTTTCGCGGAACGCGGCGACGTTCGACATGGGGCGGGCTCATAAGGCCGGGACGAGGCGAGCTCAACGCGCCCCGAAGCGCGCCCGTGCAGTGACCCAAAATGTGCGTCCTGGTAGCGGAAAATCGAGGAAATCGCTCACCGCGACGGCCACCGGGCGGGACCCCAAATCGCTCGCTCGATGGAGCACGCGCAGGTCGAGCAGGTTGTCGATCTCGATGCCCACACGGACGACATCGAGCGTAAGCCCCGCGCCGACCTCGTGAAAAAATCGGGCGGGGAGCTCGATGCGCCCGGCGGTGTCGGCGAAGGTGCCCGCGATCGCGTCGACACCGTAGTGAACATCGAAGGGCGCGAACGCATAGACCACGTCGTAGGCCAGATCGTGGGCCGGTCGGCCGGGCAACGGGCGCCCCGAGGTGAGCGGTTGATCGCCTTGATTTTCGCTGTGAAGACCGGTGTAGGTCAGGGTCGAGCGCACGGTGCGCGACGACAGCGAGAGGGACAGCTCGACGCCGTAGAGCAGGGCCCGGTCGATGTTGCGCGCGACGAGCGTCCCCTCCCCTCGCTCTTCAAACGTGATGAGATCGTCAGCGCGGCTCCCGAAGGCCACCAGCTCGTAGCCAAGGGCCACATCGGCAGCCACGAGCGAGCCTCGCAGCCCGACGTCCGCGGACAACGCGCGCTCGGGCCGGAGCGTCGGATCGCCGAGCAACGCGCCGCGATCGCCGTACAGCTCGACAAAGCTCGGCGGGCGCCCCACGGCGCCGACGTGCGCGCCCACGATCAAAGCGTCGTTGACGGTGTACGAAGCACCGACGTGCCCCGTCGCCCGCGCATCGTCCGACGGCGCGCCTTCGTCGGTTCGATCGCGGCGGCCATCGAGACGCGCCACGAGGGCGAGCTCGAGCGCGCTCGCCGCGCGCAGCGAGAGGTCCGTGCCGATGCCGAGGGCCCCGCGCCGCGCCGCCGTGGCGCGCTGGATGGCGCCGATGCGCGTGGGCTCGAAGTCCTCCAAGCGGCCATCTACAAATAGGTTTGATGTCAAACTATCCACAAACCTTCCCCGGAGACCGAAGGCCAGCCCGAGGGCGCGCAGACGGTCGTCACCGCTCGACGCGCGGCGCACCACGCCAAGCTCCCCCGAGGGGTCGTCGTAGCTGGCCCGCTCATCGCGCCCCCAAAGCCTGACGTACGCGGCGCTGACCTCCGACGTCTTGAGGAAAGCCTCGGAGCCGACGATGACGCGCGTGGTGCCGAGCTCGGCGTGGCGCGTTGGCCGATGAGTCGTGCCCGCCAGGCCTTGGCGCCGCGTGTCGGCGAAGACGAGCGCGCTGACGCCGCCCCACGAGGTTTTGCGGGCCACGCGCTCGACGGCTCCGATGGCCTTGTGCCCGGCGTTCTCGCGCGTGCGCGTGGTGGTCGCGTGGGTCGTGGGGTCGACGTCCTCGTAGCTGAAATCGCCGTCCGATCGCGACGCGGACAGGCCCGTGGAGAAGGACCAATCGCCGACCGTGGTGGTGTCGCCGATGCGCATGCGAGCCCCACCGAAGGAGCCGACGGCGGTCCAAACCTCGGTTCGTTCTCGCGAAGCTGGATCGGGATCGAGGGTAAGCACGCCGCCCAGGTAGCCGGTGGTGCCGAGCGCCGCCGGCGAAAAGCCGCGGTAAACCCGCACCACAGCGCCGGGCCACAATGGCAACGAACCGACGTCGACCGTGGGGTCTGCGCCGCTCGACAGGGGTACGCCGCCCAGCAACACAGCCACCTGCGTGGAGGCCGAGCCCCGTACGCTCACGGCCCCAAACGCGCCGTCGGCGCCCAGCTTGCGCACATGGACGCTGGGCAGCTCATCGATCAGCGACGCGCCGTCGATGACCTCTCCGAGAGCGGTTTCGGGCGTGGTTTTCGTGGAGAACGAGGTGGTCGGCGAGCCCTGAACCACCACCTCGATGGGCTCGTCATCGGCTCGGGGTGGCTCCGCGCGCGCGCCCCTCGGCGCCGTGACGAGGAGCGCGGCGAGCACGCCTTTGCAGTAAAGTCGCCGCATGTCGGTTCGTCTGCACATCAACGTCGACCACGTCGCAACCGTGCGCAACGCCCGGGGCACCTCCTACCCGGATCCGGTCTTCGCCGCATCGCTCTGCGAGGCCGCGGGCGCCGATGGCATCACGGCCCACCTGCGCGAGGACCGCAGGCACATCCGCGACGACGATGTGGCGCGTTTGCGCGCCTCCTTGCGCACCATGCTCAACCTCGAAATGGCGGCCACCGACGAGATGATCGCGATCGCCCAGCGCATCCGGCCGGACGTCGTGACGCTCGTGCCCGAGCGCCGCGAGGAGCGCACGACAGAGGGGGGGCTCGATGTGAAGAGCGCGCGTGAGAAGATCGCCGCGACGGTGGCGATGGCCAAGCCGCTCGGCATCAAGGTGAGCTTGTTCGTCGCGCCGGACCCTTTGATGGTGGAGCTGTCGCGCGAGGTCGGGGCGACGCAAATCGAGCTTCATACCGGGGAATATTGCGAAGCGGCCGAGCCCTCCGGCGACGGCGCGCGACGCAAGGCGGAGCTGCAACGGCTGGCGCAGGCAGCCGCCCTCGGTCGCTCGCTCGGCCTCGAGGTCGCCGCGGGGCACGGCCTCCACATCCACAACATCGCGCCGGTCCTCGCCATCCCGGCCATCGAAGAGGTCAACATCGGCCACTCGGTCATCGCCGACGCCGTCTTCTTTGGCCTCGAGAGGGCCGTGACCGATCTTCGAAAGGCTATGGATCGCGGCATTTCGCAGCGTGGTTAGGAGGTCGACATGATCCCCATTTTGTCGCGAGCGCAGATGCGGGCCTTCGATCACTACGCGATCGAGACGTGCCATGTGCCCGGCGTGGTCTTGATGGAGAACGCCGGTCGCGGCGCCGCCGACGTGGTGTCCGAGCTCATCAAGGAGCGCTTTGCGGAGGTACGCGCGCGGGGCCTTCAGGGGCCGACGCACGTGCGTTTTGGCCTTGGAACGGAGCCGATTCGACTGCCCGCGGAGGCCCGCGTGGTGGTCGTGTGCGGCGCGGGCAACAACGGCGGCGACGGCTTCGTTGTTGCGCGCCATCTCCACGCGCGCGGCGCCAGCGTGGAGGTGTTCTTGGTGGGCTCGTCCGAGAAAGTCACGGGCGACGCGCGCATCAACCACGACGCCTACAACGACGTCGGCGGCAGCTTCGTGGAGCTACCCCATGGCAGCGACCTCGCACCCCTCGTTTCCGCCTTGGATCGAGCGCATTTCGCCATCGACGCGCTGTTCGGGACGGGGCTCGACAGGCCCATCGTCGGACCCGTTGCCAGCGTGATCGAGGCAATGAACGGCGCGCGTTGCCAGTCGATCGCCCTCGACGTGCCCTCGGGCCTCGACGCGGACAGCGGCGCGCCCCTCGGCGTGGCCGTGCTGGCCGAGCACACGATCACCTTCGGGCACTTGAAAATCGGCCTTTTAACGCCGGATGGCGCGCGCTTCTCGGGGCACGTGCACGTGGTCGATCTCGGCGTGCCCGATCCAAAAATCCTCGGGCACATCGGTCACGTGGCCGAGGTGATCGAGCCCTCCATGCTGCGCCCGTACATCGTTCCGCGCGGCGCAAACGCCCACAAACACGCGGCGGGCAACGTGCTCGTCATCGCGGGGGCGAAGGGAAAAATCGGCGCATCGATCCTCGCCGCCAACGCCGCGCTCGGCGCGGGCGCGGGCCTCGTCACCGTGTGCACATGGCCCGAGGCGGCCGACGCCCTGGAGAGCCGTGTCGTCGAAGTCATGACCGCGCGCATCGATCCCGAGCGCATCGCGGCCTCCCTCGACGCGGCCCTCGTGGGCCGCCACGCGGTCGCGATAGGGCCGGGCCTTGGCCTCGACGAGGCCGCACGCATGGCTGTCGAGCACGTGGTGCTGGGTTGGGACGGCCTCAAGGTCGTCGACGCCGACGGCATCACACACTTCGCGGGGCGGCCGGAGATGCTGGCGAAGGCGAAGGGACGCGTGGTGCTCACGCCGCACGCGGGGGAGCTCGGTCGCTTGCTCGGTCGCACGTCGAAGGCCGTGGAGGCCGATCGCTTGGGCGCGGTGCAAGAGGCCGTGCGGCTGACGAAGAGCACCGTCGTCCTCAAGGGAGCGCGCTCGATGATCGGCACCCCCGACGACAAGGTGTTCGTGTGCACCGCGGGCAATCCAGTGCTCGCGACGGCGGGCTCGGGCGACGTGCTCACCGGCATGATCGCCGCGTTCGCGTGCACCATGCCGCTCCACAAAGCCACGTGCGTGGGCGTGTTCGTGCACGCCTTGGCAGGCGACGCATGGCGCAAGCGCGCGGGCTGGGATCGGGGCCTCATCGCGAGCGAGATCGCGGACGAGCTGCCCAAGGTGCTCGCCGATCTGGTGGGCGGCCTGGATCAATGAAGTCGCCTCGCCAACGAGCGTGCTAATTGCGCAAATGCGCCTTCCGGCCCGGGCACCTTCACAATACGTAAAGGGCTCTGGGCGCCCCAGGGAAGGTGGTTAATTGCGCACAACCACCTGATATTGCATGGCTTTTTAAGACCACATTGGTGTGGCCCCGCTCTTGCGGAAGGGGCCGCCGCCATGACACCCCACACCAAGCTCATCTTCACGCTCGGCCTCACAGCCTTTGCGCTAGGCGCCTGTGTCCCCGAGCAACCCGACGACTCCAGCGGCGCCGAATCTTGGGATAGCTCCTATCCGCCGATCGACACCGAGGACAAATACTTCAAACCTGGACCCGTGTTGGCGGGCCCCGACCTCACAGACTTGGAAGAGCGGTTCGTCTACCACGACGCCGTCATCAACGCCTATGGCTTCAGCTATGTCATCAAAGACAACGAGGCTGTTCACAAGAGCCTCGCGGAGCTGACTGGCCTGGAAATTCCCGTCGACTCGGGCGAGGCCAAGCCCAAGCCGCTGCCCCAAGCGGACATGGTCCTGCCCGAGAAGTGGGACTGGCGCTCCCAGGGCGTGGGCATGCCCCCCATTCGGAATCAGGGGAGCTGCGGGAGCTGCTGGGCCTTCGGCACGGTGGCCGCGCTCGAAGGCTCGATCGCCGTCTTCGACAAGCAGATCGTCAATCTGAGCGAGCAACAGGTGCTCGACTGCAATGGCACTTGGTATTCGTGCAACGGCGGCTACTGGGCCTACAACGTCTTCCTGAATCCGGGCGCGGGCCTCGAATCGGCCTATGGTTATACGGCCTACGATGGTCAGTGCAAAAAGAACATCGATCACCCCTACAAGATCGAGTCTTACCACGGCATCTCGTCGGGCAACATCGACGCCATCAAAGCCGCCATCTACCAATACGGCGCCGTCGGCGTGACCACCGCCGTGTGCGGCTCGTTCCCGGGCTACGGTGGCGGCATCTACGACTCCACCGAGTGCAACTGGGCCCAGACGAACCACATCGTCGCGCTCGTCGGCTGGGATGACACGGTCACCCACAAGAAGGGCAAGGGCATCTGGATCATGCGCAACAGCTGGGGCACGAGCTGGGGCGAGCAGGGTTATATGCGGATGGCCTACGGCACGGCCCGCATCGAGGACGATGCCACCTACGTCATCTACAAAGCCGAAGACCCCACCGACACCGACGGCGACGGCCTGACCGACCTGCACGACAACTGCAAGGAGGTGCCCAACGGCGACCAGGTAGACGCCGACCAGGATGGCAAGGGTGACGCCTGCGACACCAGCTTCGACCCCTTCGAGAAGACGATCACCCTGAGCGACGACGACAGCCGGAAGGTCGACCTGGGCTTCTCGTTTCCGTTTTACGGAACCGGCTACACGGCGGTCAACATCAACTCCGATGGCAACCTGACCTTTGGCACGCCGGACGGCGAGAGCAAAGACCGCTCGAAGAGCCGATTTCTCACGTTTGCGCCGCGCATCGCTGCGCTTTACGGCGACCTGAACCCGGCGGCCGGTGGCAAGGTCAGCTTTGGCAAGTCGAGCCCCGACACCTTCTTCGTCAAGTACGACAACGTGCCTGTGTACGGCAAGAGCGGCGGCAACACCGTGACCTTGAGCCTGGCGCCGACGGGCGACATCGCGGTGTCCATCGGCGCCGTTTCGAGCTCGGCGTTCATCGTGGGCGCCTCCAAGGGAGGGGCAGGAAACTCCGCCAACGAGACCGACCTCTCGGCCGCCGCAGGGCCGCTCGGACTCTCGGGCACCAACGCTGTGTACGAGGTTTTTGGCTCCAAGGCGCTCGATCTGGCCAACAAGACGGTCACCTTCAACACGGACGGCGGCTCGGGCCCGGCGCCTGCTCCGGTGCCCAGCGAGACCAGCATCGCCTTGGGTGACGACGCCAGCGCCAAGGTCGCGCTCGGCTTCTCCTTCCCCTTCTTTGGCAAGACGTACAGCGACGTTTACGTCAACTCCGACGGTAACCTTACCTTCGGCGCAGGCGACTCGGCGTCGGCCAACCGCACGGCCTCCCGCTTCCTCACCGGATCGCCGCGCATTGCGGCGCTCTACGCGGATCTCGACCCCTCCGCCGCGGGCACCGTCAGCTACCGTCATGACGACGCGTCTTCCATCACCATTACCTACAAGGCCGTCCCCATCTGGGGGAAGAGCGCGGCCAACACGGTCAGCGTTCGACTGGACAGCTCGGGTAAGGTCACGCTCTCCTACGAAGGCGTCTCCAGCTCGGCCTACGTGGTGGGTGTCTCCCAAGGTGGCGCGGGCAACACGGGCACCGAGCTCGATCTGTCCGCCGCAGGCGGCGAGGTGGGCTTCGGCGGCGCCTCCGCGGTCTACCAAGCGTTCGCCAGCGGTCAGTCCTTCGACCTGTCAGGTAAGACGCTCGTCTTCACCACCGACCAGCAGGTGGATCCGGGCCCCGGACCGGCTCCGAGCGACGTCGGCTTGAGCCTCGGCGACGACGCCACGGCCAAGGTTGCCCTGGGCTTCTCGTTCCCCTTCTTTGGCAAGAGCTACACCGAAGTCTACGTCAACTCCGACGGCAACCTTACCTTCGGTAGCGGCGACGGTGTCACCGCCGATCGCACGGAGAGCCGCTTTTTGACCGGCAAACCGCGCATCGCTCTGCTCTACTCCGACCTCGATCCGTCGGCCGGTGGCGCGGTGAGCTACCGCCAAGACGACGCGCAGACGATGAGCATCGACTTCACCGGCGTGCCGCTCTGGGGCGACGCGCAAGGCAACACCGTCCATGTCACGCTCAGCGCGTCCGGCACGGTCAGCCTGAAGATCGACGGCGTGTCGGGCTCGAGCTACATCGTCGGCGTGTCGAAGGGTGGCAGCGGCAACGCGGGCTCCTTCGTGGATCTGTCCGCCGCCGGCGGCGCAGCCCAGAGCTACGGCGGAAAGGGCGCCCTGTACGAGGTGTTCAGCGGTGGCTTCGATCTGGAAGGTCAGCCCTTGCTGTTCACACCCTGACGGTCACTCCGACCTTCCCCAGCCACAGCGGGTATCTCCGGGGGACACGACCACGAGGTCGTAGTCCCCTACCCCCAAGTCCCGCGGCACCACCACGGCGCCATCGAACTCCCCCTCCTCATTCGTCGACAACGAGCCCAACACGCGGCCGTCGGGCACCTCGCGGTTGGTGAGCACCACGTCGACGCGAACGCGCAAGCACGGCCCTTCCGCGCTCTCCACCGAACCGGCCACGTGCAGAGGAAACCCGCGCCGCACGTCGCGGTCGATGCCCTTGATCTGGACTTGGGAAGGTGGACGTGTCTCGGACGCGTTGGTCGAGCCGACGGGAGCCGGTGGCGCGAGGGGGGAGGTCGGGCTCGGGAGCGGCGGGGCGCCCGGTCCGGGTTGGCTCGGCGAGCTTTGCTGGGCGCGATTTCGCTCGGCAAGGTCTTGCCCGGAGTCCCGTTCGGCGGGCCAAGAATAGGGGTCCGGAGGGGGGACGTAGGGCGGACGGGAAGGATCGCTGTTGTCCTCCAGGTTGACCGCCGCGCCACCCAAGTCGATGCGATGCCAGAGGGTGCCGTCGTAGACCTCGACCCAGGCGTGGGCCTCGTTGACGACCATGCGAGCAGGGATGCCGAGGTGCAACGCCGTCACCAAAAACGCGAAGGCCCGGTGACGACACACACCCTTCTTCGACAAGGCAAGGTCGAGGTAGATGTCGCTGCGCGAGCGGGGCGGGTCGTCGGAGGGGACAAAGCCCCTGTAATATTCGACCAATTTGCGCACTACCTCGCGCACGGGCATGGACCGAGACACGCCGATGGCGTCGGCCACCTCGTTGAACGCCGCGTGGTTGGGGGGCATTTCGACCGGCGTCCGGCGGGTCAAAGCGCTCCACTCGACGTCGGGAAACTCGCTGCCGAACACGGCCCGTTCGATGGCGATTTGCATCACCAGGCGAACGCGGGTCCGCGTGGTGCTGCGGACGAACCAGTTGTCGGCGCCGTCGCGCATGAAGGCCACGTCCACCTCGGGCGTCGTGTGGGCCTTGATGATGCGAGCGCCGGGGCCTACCGACGGAATCCGTACAGGGCTGTCGGGGGCCAGATCGACCGTCATGTCGGCGTAGAACGGCTCTTCGCCGTCGCCCACGGTGCCGCCCACCGACAGGGGCCTAAGGGCCTTGTCTCGGACACGAAGAGTGTAATCGGGAGCGACGCTGTCGTAGGCGCGGAGCCGCTTGAAGGGCGCAGTCGCGGGCGTAAACGGGTCTTCGTAGGACTCGACCTCGGGGCGGCGGGTGTCTCTGTCGGGCGTGTAGGTGGAGTCAGGGCTGTTGGCGCCGCTCGTGCCGTAGGCCTGTTCGGGGTTCGGCGGCTTCCTGGGATCGGGGGCCGTGGCGAGGCCGCTCGGGGTCTCGATGGCGGCGGGCAAGTCGCCGTCGATGGTGGTGGCCGAGAGATTGACGTCTTCCGTGGCGTCGGGGGGGATCAGCTCGTGCAAAATGCTGTTTTGCGCGACCCCTTGCCCCGCCAAAAGGCCCAACGCGGAGAGCCCCAGGAGGGCGAGGGCGACACGGCGGCGGCGAGGCATCCCGGGCATAGTAGCTTGAAACGCCGAAGGGTTCCCGCCGTTGGATGGTCGGTCAGGGGCGACGCGGGGGCTTTTTTTGCCGCAGGTCGCTCACGATATTGGTCGGCTGGCCCCGCGCGAAGAGGTCGGCCTCGGCCACGTCGAGGGCCAAGTCGAACAGCTCGGTACGCGCAAAGCGCCCCGCGCGGCCGGCCAAGATGCGCGGCAAAATGGCCACGATGCGGCGCATCGTGTCGGCGTGCCTGCGCGAGATGGCGAGCCGTTCGATCAGCGGCTCCAAGAACTCCGAGACGACGGCCATGCGATCGCGCGCGCCTTCGCTGACCTCCTTCATCGGCTCGAGCAGGAGCAGCGTCCAGAGCACCGCGTCGTCGAGGGGGCCGTCGTTCTTGATGCGCTTGTCGAGGTAGGCGAGCAGTCGAAACAGGCGTTTGCCTGCGCCTTCGTCGAGGCTCGTGTCGTCGTAGAGCAGGCCCGCAATCTCGGGCAAAAGCACGTCGAGCACGCCGGTCTCCCAGGCGAGGTAGATGGTTCGCCGGGCCTGGCCGCCGCGCAACAAGCGCAAAATTTCTTCGGACACCCGGGGACGCGCGGCGAGGGCCAGCGTCTCGCGGCAAAACACCACGGCGTCGTACACGTCGGGGGTGATGCCGAGGTCGAGGCGACCCGCGAATTTGAGAGCGCGCAGGATGCGGATCGGGTCTTCGTGAAAGCGCGTCTCGGGATCGCCGATGGTGTGCACCACGCGCCGCTCGATGTCCTTCATGCCCCCGACCCAGTCGAGGATCTCGCGGCGCTCGAGGTCGTAAAACAGCGCGTTGATCGTGAAATCGCGGCGCGAGGCGTCTTCGTGGGCAACGCCAAACACGTTGTCGGCGCGGATGAGCAAGGTCGACGACTCGTCGCCGTCCTCGCGCGGGTTGCGGCGGAAGGTGGCGACCTCGATCACCTTGCCGCCTTGAAACAACACGTGAACGAGGCGAAATCGGCGGCCGATGATGCGCGAGTTGCGGAACAGCTCGCGCACCTCTTCGGGCCGCGCGCTGGTCGCCACGTCGAAGTCTTTGGGCCTGCGATCGAGCAACAGATCGCGCACGCAGCCGCCGACCAAATAGGCCTCGTAGCCGCTGCGTGTCAGGCGACGGATGACCTTTTGTACGTCCGGGTCGATCTTCGATTCTTCGAGGGCCACCGGGTAGCGCGTGGCCAAAACCGGCGTTTCGGGCGGATTCGCGGGCTCTTCGATCCAGGTCGGCTCTTCGGGCTCTTCCGGAGGCAGCGGTCCGAGGGGCTTGGGGGCCGCGGCCGCGAGGGCCGCACGAGCGGCGATGGTGCCGCTGGTGGACGCCGAGCGCCGCTTGCGACGGGGTCGATCGCGCCGAATCCCGTCGGGGACGTCGTCGACATCATCGGTGCTCGTCGCAAGTTCTCGGGGAGCGTCGTCGGCTCGAACCACCATGAAAGCTCGTCGGCGCGATGCGGCTCGCGCCATCTTTCCGAAGGAATTTCGGCACGGTCTAGCAGGGAAAGCAGCAATCCGAAAGCCCCCCGGGCAGTGGATCGCGGGCTACCCCGGCGCTTCTTCTTGCGTTTGTCGTGGCGCGACCCGTTCGACCTAGCTAAGTACAGCTCCGCACAAGTGCGTCGCCGGTTTCACCGGCGAGCCCGCTACGCGGGCGAGCTGTCCTCAGCCTGGTCCCAAGGGGCGCCTCGCGCCCCTCTGCCCTCGCTGCGCGAGGACATTCACCCCCAGAGTGAATCCGCTCCGCGGATTCGCGTACGGCGCCCGGGAACGGACCCGACCGATTGGCCACGAATTTCTGCGGCGCCGTACTAAGAGCGCCCTACCTCCATGTCCGCCGATCCGAGCCGGGCGACCCCATCATCGGCGCCGCCCCCCGCGTTCCCCTCCGAGCCCCCCGTTGGGTCGGCCCCCACGAGGCCCCTTCCGCCCCTCCGCTGGAAGCTCAACCTGGCGCTCTTTCTAGCGACCGTGGTCTCGGTGCTCTTTACCGGGGGTATCTACGCCGTCGGCTTCTCGGGCGAAGCGCCTTCGGGCGAGGGCGTCGTCGGCTTTCTTTCGCTCCTGGCGCGGGGCTGGCCCTTCGCCGCGGCCCTGCTCGGCATCCTGATAACCCACGAGTTTGGGCACTTCTTCGCGGCCCGCTACCACCACGTCGACGCGTCGCTGCCGTTCTTCATCCCCTTTCCCCTGGTGAGCCCCTTCGGCACCATGGGCGCGGTCATTCAGATGCGCGGACGAATCCGCTCGCGCAACGCGCTGCTCGACATCGGCGCCTCGGGGCCCCTCGCGGGCCTCGTGGTCGCGATCCCGGTGCTCATGTACGGGCTGAGCCAATCGCCGGTGCAGCCCGTGTCGGGGGAGGCCATTCAGGAGGGGCAGAGCCTGCTTTATTTGCTGCTCAAACGAATCGTTTTGGGCCCCATTCAACCGGGTTACGACGTGTTCTTGAGCCCCGTCGCGCTCGCGGGGTGGGCCGGTCTGTTCGTGACGGCGCTCAACCTGTTGCCGGTCAGCCAGCTCGACGGTGGCCACGTGGCCTACGCGCTCTTGGGCCCCCGTCACAACCGCTACGCCCTGATCATTCATCGCTGTTTGTTGCTGTTTTTTGCCTTGAACCTGGCGTGGTTCGTGTTGCCCGTGGTGCAACATCGGGCCTGGGACGACCTCGGTCAGGCCGTGGGAAACAGCATCTTTTGGCTGATGTGGTTCTTGCTCATCGCCGTGCTGTTCCGCTTCGCGGGCCGCGAGCACCCGCCCACCGAGCCCGGCGAGCTGTCGCCCCGACGGCGCGTGGTGGCGGTGGTCACGCTCGCGCTGTTCATTCTTTTGTTTATGCCCACGCCCTGGTCATCGCAGTGACCGGGAACCGTTTGTTTGCGTCCCAACCAATAGCCGGCGGCGCGCGGTCACCTGGAGCTCGGGGGCTTGCGGCGAGAAATAGGGGCGGGCGGCGTGGGCACGTCGACGTGGGGTGAACCGGCGAGCTCGTAGCGAAGGCGCGAAGCCGCGCTCTCTTCGCCGGATGCGTCGGCGGCCTCGATGGCGTCGCGTAGACGAGCGTGGGCTTCGGCCACCCGGCCGCGGGCGGCGGCGGTGCGAGCGAGCGCCTCGAGGACCCGGACGCGGCGCGGATCGGAGGGCTTGAGCAGCTCCAAAATGTCGCTGAAGACCCCCGCGGCTTCGTCCAAGCGCCCAAGCTTCGTGAGCGAGCGCGCGAGCTTCTCGACGAAGCCAAGCCACACGTCTTCGGCTTCTTCTTCGCCATTCATGAAGGCCGCGCGGGCGAGGCGCAGGCCGTCCCAGTAGCTTGCGATGGCGCCCTCTTCATCGCCGTAGGTCGAGCGCAGCCAGGCCCGCTCTTCGAACGCCGCGTAGGCCTCGGCGCTCGGCGGACAGTAGGCGCGGTGATAGGTGACGAGCTCGAAGGGCGCGTTGGAGCGCAGCGCCGCTTGCAGAGCGCGCTCGTGCAAGAGCTCCATGGCACCGCGGGGGGCCATGGCGCGCGCGAGGTGACCGAAGAGCGCGTGCCCCGTCTGCACGAATTCTCCATCGATGCGAATGAGACCCGCGAGGGCGAGCAACAAAAGCGACTCATCGAAGCGCTCAGGATCGGGGACCAGCTCGGCGACAGCGTCGATCGTGGCCTCGCCGAGCACCGTCACGGCCTGGAGAAGCCAGCGCGCGCCGGCGGGCAATGCGAGCAAACGAGCCTCGATGAGGGGCATGATGCGACGGGGGACGGTCTCCTCGCCGACCTCCACCAGCCAGTGCGCGAGCTGCTCGACGTAGAGCGGCGCGACGAGCTTGAGCGAGCTGTCGAGGGCCGCCGAGAGCTTGGGATCGTCGAACGAAGCGAGCGCGTCGTCGCGCGTCAAAGGCAAGATTTCCCGGCCGAAAAGTGGGGGTTTTGCCCAAACCTCGGGGGGTCTTTCGCTGGTCACCACGAGGGCCACGCGGGGGATGGGATCTTGGCTCAACAAGGTCGCGATGGCGGCCCGGGAAGGAGCATCCATTTGGTCGACGTCGTCGATCGCGACCACGAGCTGGGCGCGGCGCGCGGCCTTCTTGGCGCCATGAATGG